>NZ_JBQCGZ010000008.1:0-63720 GCF_051955155.1 Leifsonia sp. | reverse complement strand
GGAGCCGGGACAGGAAGTGGCGGGTGCGTTCGTGCTGCGGGTCGCCGATGACCTGGTCGGGGGTGCCGTCCTCGACGATCACGCCGCCGTCCATGAAGACGACCCGGTCGGCGACCTCGCGGGCGAAGCTCATCTCGTGGGTGACGACGACCATCGTCATGCCGGAGGCCGCCAGGCCCTTCATGACGTCGAGCACCTCGCCGACCAGCTCCGGGTCGAGCGCCGAGGTGGGCTCGTCGAAGAGCATCAGCTTCGGGTCCATCGCCAGCGCCCGGGCGATCGCCACGCGCTGCTGCTGACCGCCGGACAGCTGCGACGGGTAGTGGTCGCCCTTGTCGGCGAGCCCGACCCTGGCCAGCAGCTCGTTCGCCCGCTCGATGGCGCGCGCCTTCGGCAGGCCCTTCACGCGGATCGGCGCCTCGATGATGTTCTCGAGCGCCGTCATGTGCGGGAACAGGTTGAAGCGCTGGAACACCATGCCGATCTCGCGGCGCTGGCGGTTCGCCTCCTTCGGCTTCAGCTCGTAGAGCTTGTCGCCGTGCTGCCGGTAGCCGACCACCTCGCCGTCGACGGAGAGGCGTCCCGCGTCCACGCGCTCCAGATGGTTGATGCAGCGCAGGAACGTGGACTTGCCCGAGCCGGACGGGCCGATGATGCAGAGCACCTCGCCCGGCCGCACGGAGAGGGAGATGGACTTGAGCACCTCGTTGGAGCCGAAGCTCTTGGAGACGCCCTCGGCCAGCACCATCGGGGTCACGGTCGTGTCGGTCATCCCTTGCCTCCCAGGTCGTTGCCGTCGGGGGCCCCGGCGGCGGGCAGTGCACCGGTCGCGAGCGCCGGCTCCTGCTTGTCGGGGCGCCGGGCGTTGACGCCCCGCGAGAACCGCTTCTCCAGGAAGTACTGCCCGATCATCAGGATGGACGTGAACAGCAGGTACCACAGCGACGCCACGATGAGCAGCGGGATGGGCGTGTAGGTCACGGCCGAGATGTCGCGCGCGACACCGTACAGGTCGGTGGTCAGCGGGATGGCCGCCACCAGCGAGGTGGTCTTCAGCATCGAGATGACCTCGTTGCCGGTCGGCGGGATGATGACGCGCATGGCCTGCGGGATGACGATCCTGGTCATCGTCTGCCACCACGACATGCCGAGCGCGGTCGCCGCCTCCTCCTGGCCCTCGTCGACCGAGAGCAGACCGGCGCGGACGATCTCCGCCATGTACGCCGCCTCGTTCAGGGCGAGGCCGACGATGGCGATGATGAACGCGTTCTGCATGAAGCCGAGGTCGAAGTTCACGCCGAGGTTCGTCCACGGCACACCGAGGAAGACGTGCGGGTAGATCAGCGAGAACAGGCCCCAGAAGACCAGCTGGACGTAGACAGGCGTCCCGCGGAAGATCCACAGGTACAGCCACGCGATCGACTTCACGACCGGGTTCGGCGAGAGCCGCATGACCGCGAGGATCAGGCCGAGGATGACGCCGATGATCATCGAGTAGACCGTCAGCTGGAGGGTGACGAGCGCGGCGGCGCTGATGCGCTTGTCGAAGACGTACTTGCCGACGTACTGCCAGCCGTAGGCGTCGCGCTGGGCGGCGTCCACGATGAACCACACCAGCAGCAGGATGAGCACCACGGCGAAGAAGATCCGCCAGGGGTGCTTGAGCTTGACGGCCTTGATCGGCTCCGACGGCGGGGCGCCGGCCGGCGCCCGGACGCCACCCCCCGCCGGACCGGCAGGGGTGCCCTGCGACATGGAGATCAGCCCTTCGAGGCGGCGTTGATCTCGGCGGTGGTCACGGCGCCGTCGGCGACGCCCCACTTGTCGAGGATCTTCTTGTAGGTGCCGTCGTCGATCAGCGCCTGGATGGTCTTCTGCAGCACCGGGGTGAGCTTGGAGTCCTTGGCGACCGGGATGCCGTACGGCGCCTCGTCGAAGGTCTTGCCCGCGGCCTGCAGCTTGCCGTTGGACTTGGAGATCGCGTACAGGGTGACGGGCGAGTCGGCGCTGAGCGCGTCGGCCTTGCCGAGGATCACCGCGTTGGTGGCGTCGTCCTGGTTGTCGTAGCGCAGCGCCTGGATGGCCGGCTTGCCGGCGTCGGTGCACTTCTTCGACTTGGCCGGCACCTCGTCGGTGTCCTCGTAGGTGGTCGACTGGACGGCGACCTTGAGCCCGCAGGCGTTGTCGGGGTCGACCGTCTTGCCCTTCGCGGAGGCCCACAGGATGCCCGCGTTGTAGTAGTTGACGAAGTCGACCTGCTGCTCGCGCTCGGTCGTGTCGGTGAACGAGGACATGCCGAAGTCGTCCTTGCCGCCGGTGACGCTGGGGATGATGTTGTCGAACTTCGCGATGGCGTAGTTGACCTTCAGCCCGAGCTTCGCCGCGATGGCGTTGGTGAAGTCGACCTCCCAGCCGACGGGCTGGCCGTTGTCGTCCGTGTACTCGTTCGGCGGGTAGGTGTTGTCCATGCCCACGGTGAGGCTCCCGGCGGACTTGATCTTGTCCGGCAGCTGATTCGCGAGCGTGTCGTCCTTCTTCACGTCAGAGGCGGCGTTCGTCGTTGAACTGCCGGAGGGCGTGGAGTTGTCGACACAACCGGTCAGCGCGAGCGCGGCGACGGCGGCGAGAGCGACCGCAGGGGCCGCAATTCGGATGCGCATAATGGTAGTTATCCTTCTTCCTGGTGCAAGGTGTGCAGGAGGGGTAAAGGGAGGATACCCCAGCCTGCATGCATTGCTTGCATACTAATTCGCGCGTGAAACGGCCCTTTTCCTGCAAGTTTCGAGAACATTTCGCGTTTCATTGCGCGGATTCCGTTGTGGACGACGTTCTGTGACGCCCGAACCCGTCGTGACCTCCGTCCGGGTTAGGGTCGGGACGTGACCCAATCGCAACCCGGACTGGCCGGCACCGCGCGTGTCGTCGTGACGCGCCCGGACGATCCCCTCGCCGCTCCCCTCGTCGAGGAGCTCTCTCGCGAGTACGACGAGCGCTACGGGTTCAACGACGGCATCCCCTCCTCGGCGGAGCTCTCCCGGTATCCCGCCGAGCGCTTCACCGCCGAGCAGGGCGGGACGTTCCTGCTGCTGGTGGACGCGGACGGGCAGCCGGTCGCGGGCGGCGCGTTCATGGGCGATGGCGACGGCGTCGTCGAGGTGAAGCGGGTGTGGACGCACTCCGCCTTCCGCCGGCAGGGTCTCGCCCGGCGCGTGATGACCGAGCTGGAGGCGGAGGCCGCCCGGCGCGGCATCCACACCGTGGTCCTCACGACCGGCGCCCGACAGCCCGAGGCCGTCGCGCTCTACCTCTCCCTCGGCTACACGCCGCTCTTCGACCTCGACGCCGACTGGGAGACCGTCTCCTACCTCTCCTTCCGCAAGGTCCTTCCCTAGCCAGGCCGCCGAGCACAGGAAAAGCGTCGCGATCCGGGCCGATTCGCGACGTTTTTCCTGTGCTCGCGGGCTTTGGGCGGCTCAGAGGAGGGCGCGGGCGGCGGGGACGAGGTCGGCGGCGGGGAGGGCGCGCGCGACGAGGGCGTCGAGGGACCGCGCGAGCGGGGCCGTCCCGGCCCCCGTCGGCACGGCGGCGGCGACCGCGAGCGCGTCGGACGCGTGCAGGGCCTCGATCGCCAGGACCTCGCCGGTCAGCGCCAGCGAACGCTGCAGGAGCCGCAGGGCCAGCGGCGCGAACGACGCGTGGTCCTCCACCCCGGAGAGCGTCGTGCTGGCGAGCGTCGCCGGCGCGGCCAGCTGCCGCAGCTCCGCGACCGCGTCCGCGGCCGCGTAGAGCAGCAGCCCGGGGATGCGCGTCCCGCCCGCCGCCCGCGCCGGGGCCAGCGCGAGCGAGAGCGCCGCCGTCCGGCGCTCGGACGCGGCGGCCGCGTGCGCGAGCGCGAGCCGCAGGTTCTCCAGGGCGAGCGCGAGCGGGACGGCCTGGAAGTTGCCGCCGGAGACCATCCGCCCCGTCGCGACATCCACGACCGGGTTCTCCGACCGCGCCGCGAGCTCGACGTCCACCTCGGCGCGCAGCCGGGCGACCGCCTCGCGCAGTGCTCCGTGCAGCTGCGGCGCGCTCCGGACCGCGAGCGGATCCTGGACGGTGACCGTCCGCCCCTCCGCGTGCAGCGCGCTGCCCTCGAGCGCGGCGCGCACCGCCGCCGCCGACGCGCGCTGGCCAGGGCCGCCGCGCGCGTCCGCGACGATCTCCGAGAACGGACTGAGGTTGCCCGACGGCCCCGAGGCTCCGAGCGCCTCCAGCGACAGCGCGAGCGCGCGGTCGGCCGCGGAAGCGGCGCCCTCGGCCTCCAGGACCGCGAGCGCTCCGACGCCCACGCTGTACGCGTTCGCGCTGAGCGCCGCGAGCGCCTCGTGCGCGGCGAGCTCCACCGGTCGCAGCCCCGCGGCCGCGAGCGCCTCCGAGGCCGGCACGTCCGGCAGCACCCTGCCCTCCGCTGTCACCACCGCCGCCACCTCGGCCAGCGCGGTCAGGTCCGCCGCGCCGACGCTGCCGCGCGACGGGATGCGCGGCGCCAGCCCCGCGTTCAGCAGATCGGCATAGGCGACCGCCAACTCGGCCCGCACGCCCGCCCCGCCCCGGGCGAACCCGGCGAGCCGCGCGGCGACGACCGCGCGCGCCTCGGTCGCGGGCAGCGGGTCGCCGACTCCCCCTCGGTGGTTCGCGATCGTGCGGCGCTGGAACGCAGCGAACTCGGCCGGGTCGACCGCGTCGT
Source organism: Leifsonia sp. (assembly GCF_051955155.1). Taxonomy (NCBI): domain Bacteria; kingdom Bacillati; phylum Actinomycetota; class Actinomycetes; order Micrococcales; family Microbacteriaceae; genus Leifsonia; species Leifsonia sp. Next base: position 58,991 of record NZ_JBQCGZ010000008.1, on the reverse strand, counting down.
CGCGCCCCGCCCCGAGCCGCCGGTTCAGGCCGTAGACCGGCTCGCCCGCCGCGATCGCGCGTTCGACCACCGCGCGGGACGCGGACAGCGTGGCGAGCGCGACGTCGTCCAGCTCCACAGGCTCGCCCTGGGCGATGGCCGCGATGTCGTCCACCGCGGCGGGCCGGGCGCCGAGCCGCACGACCATCAGAAGTCCAGCAGGTTGCAGCGCAGACCGCCGTCGCCGAGCTCCTCGCGCAGCACGCCGCGCCTGCGCAGCGCGGGGACCAGCGGGTCCAGCGTCCGGTGCACGTTCGCGGGATGCACCTGCCCGGTGAACAGGAAGCCGTCGCCGCCGACCGCCTCCCCCAGCTCGGCGAGGTGGTCGGCCACCTCGTCGGCCGTCCCGACGATCGCGAGCCCGTCCTTCTTCGCCCGCGCCTGCAGGATCTCGCGCAGGGTCGAGCCCTCCGGTGCCGAGCGGAGGAAGTTGTCCAGGGTGCCGCGGTTGCTGTTGGTCTCGATCGCCGGCAGCGGGGCGTCCAGATCGAAGGTCTTGAAGTCGACGCCGGTGAGGTAGGAGATGGACTGCAGCTGCTCGTCGATCGCCGCCTGGGTCAGCTCGGCTCGGGCGGCGCGCACGCTCGCGGTCTCCTCGGCGTTGGCGGTCAGGATCGGCTGGACGACGAACAGCACCTTCAGCGCGTCCGGGTCTCTGCCGTGCGCGGCGGCGACGGCGCGGATGTCGTCGCGGTACTCGCGCATCCGCTCGGCGGTGGAGGCGAGTGCGAGCACCACGTCCGAGTTCTTGCCGGCGAAGTCGCGCCCCCGGCCGGACGCTCCCGCCTGCACCATGACCGGCTCCTCCCCTGCCGGCGCGGTGTTGAGCGGTCCGCGCACGCGGAAGAACCGGCCGTCGTGGTCGATCGTGTGCACCTTGCGGAAGTCCGCGTACACCCCGTTCGCGGCGTCCTCGACGATCGCGTCCGGCTCCCAGCTCCGCCAGAGCTTGCGCACCACCTCCACCCACTCGTCGGCGCGGTCGTAGCGCAGGTCGTGCTCGACCTGCTTGTCGAGCCCGTAGTTCTGGGCCGCCAGGTCCGATCCGCTGGTCACCACGTTGAAGCCGAGCCGGCCGCCGGCGAAGTGCTGCAGCGTGCTCAGCAGCCGCGCGGCGGTGAACGGCTCGTAGAAGCTCGCGCTCAGCGTGGGCACGACACCGAGCCTGCTCGTCGCGCCGAGCAGATACGGCACGAGCGGCAGCGGGTCGTGCTTCGGGACGAACCGCGCCGCTGCGAGGTTCACCTCGGCCGTTCCGCCGTAGGTGTCGGGGACGGCGACGCCGTCCTCGATGATGAACAGGTCGAAGCCGGCGCCCTCGAACGCCCGCGCGGCGTCCTGGTAGACGGGAGGCTGCCGCCAGTCGTAGCCGATGCCGTACGTGGGGTCGCCCCAGCCCTGGACGCCGAAGCCGGCGCCGAGGAACCAGCCGAAGTGCAGAAGTGCCATGCGTCGCGCCGCGCGCCTTTCGTCAGTCGATGCCGACGCCGGCGGCCGTGAGCCACGCGTCGTCGAACGCCTTGGTGAGGTAGTTGATACCGCCGTCCGGGGCGACGGCGACGATCACGGAGCCGGGGTCCGCCTCCCTCGCCAGCCGCAGGGCCGTCGCGACCGCCAGCGCGGACGAGGGACCGAGCAGCAGCGCCTCCTCGGCGGCGAGGCGGCGCAGCGTCCGGTAGACGACGCCGTCCTCGACGGTGTGCACCTCGTCCACCACGGTCGGGTCGAAGGTCTCCGGCCAGAAGTCGCGCGGCCACGCCGTCCCGACCCCGTCGACGAGGATGCGTCCGGCCCGGCCGCCGCCGTAGGTCGAGCCGACCGGGTTCGCGCCGACGACGCGCACGCGCCCGCCGCTGGCCTCCTTGAGGTACCGGCCGGTTCCGGTCACGGTGCCGCCGGTGCCGATCGAGGCGACGAAGTGGGTGATCCTGCCTCCGGTCTGCCGCCAGAGCTCGGGCCCGGTGCCGCGGTAGTGCGCCTCCGGGTTCGCCGCGTTGGCGAACTGGGCGGGACGCCACGCGCGCGGGGTCTCGGCCGCGATGCGGTCGGCGACGGCGCGCGGGTTGGCGGGGTCGTCCGGCCCGGCGTCCCAGTCCGCCTCGACCAGGCGCGCGCCGTAGGCGGCGAGCACCGTGCGCTTCTCGTCGGAGATGTCGGAGCTGTGCACGATGACGACGGGATGCCCGGTGAGCCGGCCGATGAGCGCCAGCCCGATGCCGGTGTTGCCGCTCGTCGCCTCCACGATGGTCGCCCCCGGCGCCAGCGCGCCCGACGCCTCTGCGGTGCGGATCATGTTCAGCGCGATGCGGTCCTTCGACGAGCCGCCAGGGTTGCGGCCCTCCAGCTTGACCAGCACGCGGGACTCCAGCCCCGCGGGGAGCGCGTGCAGCTCCACGACCGGTGTGTTCCCGATGAGGGCGGCCACCGAGTCGCAGACCTCGCCGAGGGGCAGGTTCCCTGGCAGGTCGGCGGAGCGGAGGTCGAGGGTCGTCATGCAGGAACGATAGGTCCGCGCGCCGGGCGGCGCACCTGCTGTTGCCCCGTATTACGGTCCGCGACCGCTCAGGCCCCTGTCGCCACGGGCCGGGACGGGTCGTTGGACCAGGCGGAGAACGACCCGGGGTAGAGCGCCGGCATCGGGAGCCCGGCGGTCACCATCGCGAGCGCCGCGTGCGCCGCGGTGACGCCGGAGCCGCAGTACACGCCCGCCGGTGTTTCCGGCGCGACGCCGAGCCCCGCGAAGTGCGCGGCGAGCTCCGCCGGGGCGAGCATCCGGCCGTCCGCGGCGAGCGTCGCCGACGTCGGGGCGCTCACAGCACCGGGGATGTGCCCGGCACGCGGGTCGACCGGCTCCACCTCGCCGCGGAAGCGCTCTGCGGCGCGCGCGTCCAGCAGCACGCCGTCTTCCGCCATCCGGGCGGCGGCGTCCGCGTCCAGGGTCGGCAGTGTCCCGAAGCGCACCCGGATGCCGCCCGGCTCCGGGCGCGCGCCCTGCGTCTCCAGCCGCCCGCCGGCCGCGACCCAGGCGTCGAGCCCGCCGTCGAGCACGCGGACATCGGCCACGCCCGCGTGCAGAAGCAGCCACCACAGCCGGGCCGCCGAGGTGCCGGAGACGGCGTCGTAGACAACGACCGCGTCTGCGTCGTTCAGCCCCCAGCGCCGAGCGGAGGCGGCGAAGTCGGCCTCGTCCGGCAGCGGGTGCCGTCCGTCGGTGGGTTCTCCGTGCCCGGCGAGCTCGGTGTCCAGGTCGACGTATACCGCCCCCGGAATGTGGCCATTCGCGTACTCCTGCGCGCCGGGAGGGCCGCCGAGCTTCCAGCGGACGTCGAGCACCCGCGGCGGCGTGGACGAGGAGAGGGCGGCGGCGAGGTCGGCAGCGTCGATCAACGGGGTCACCCGGCCATTCTCGCACCGGCCGGACGCACGACGGGCGGTCGCCGGTCGCCCGGAGACGGCCCGTCGTTGCCGACTGTCAGCAGCGCGTCATTTCTCCGACCGCCGGCGTGATCGAGCCCGGTCCGCCGATCAGCGTGATGCTCTTCGTCTGCCAGCCGCCCATCGCGAGCGCGGCGGAGTAGGCGACGCAGCCCGGGCGGGTCAGGAGCAGCGGCTGGTGCTTCGTGCCCGCCAGCACGGCGCCGACGAGAGCGTCCGCGAACACTTCCCCGCTCGCCAGGTACACCGCGCCGCCGTCGGGGAAGGCCGCCTGCGCGACGTTCTTCGACGCCTCGTACCGGTCGGCTCCGCCGTAGCGGTGCATGTGCGCCGCGCCGCCGACCAGGCCGGCCAGCTGCGTGTAGATGCCGGCCGAGACCGAGCCCGCGCCGCCCACGACGGAGATGTCCGTCGGGTGGAGCTTCGCGATGACCGCCAGCGTCGCCTGGTCGAGAGTCCCCGCGTCGCCGCGCACGGTGAGCACCGGCGAACCGTCGGAGGCGCCCGCTGCGGATGCCGAGAGGGAGTCGGGGAAGCCCTGGCCGGTCGCGATGTAGAGGTTGCTCACCGCAGGAGCGCCCGGCTTCGCATACACCCCGGACACCAGCGCCCTGGCGACGGCGTAGCGGTCCGCACCCGCGTAGCGGACGACGTGACCCACGCCGACGATGTCGGTGAGAGCCTGCTCGACCGCCGGCGACACCGAGGCCGGCCCCCCGGCGATGACGATGTCCGTCGGTTTCAGACGCTTGACCTCGTCCGACACCGCCGTCGGCATCGCCCCTGGCCGCGTCAGGAGCACCGGACCGCCCTGCCTGGTCGCCGCCGGACCGGCGACGAGCGCGTCCGGGAAGTTCTCGCCGCTGGCGATGTACACCGTGTCCGCGGTGCCGGGGAACGCCTCCTTCGAGACCGAGACCGCGAGGGCATACCGGTCGGCACCGGAGAGGCGATCGCTCGGCACCGTTCCGACGCGCACGGCCGTCGTCGCGGTCGCCGATCGGCTGTTCGAGCCGTAGGCGGCGACCGCGGACACCAGGTGCATCCCCTGCGAGAGCGAGCTGACCGGCAGCGACCAACTCCCGTTCGCCGCGACCGGCGCGGTGCCGGTCGGCGTGGCCGCGCCGTCGACCGTCACGATGACCGAGTCCGCCGTCGTGGAGTTCGTCAGCGAGCCGGAGATCACGGCGGCGCCGGTGTCGCCCGCCACATTCGAGATCGACGGGGCGTCTAGCTGGACGGCCGGCTCCCAGTCGGTGTGCACGCCCATGATGCTGTCGGCGGAACCCTGCATCGGGAAGACGGTCGAGAATGCGCCCGTGTCCTTGCAGGCGGCGCTCGACCACGATCCCGCGGAGTTGACGCCGACGGCGTAGTTGCCGATCATCGCCGCACCGCCGCTGTCGCCGTGGTACATGCACATCGTGGTGATGATGGAGTTGACGTCCTTGCCGTTGTTGCCGTTGTCGTCGGCGTCCACCGTCACGATCTCGTTCACCGAGACCACCTTGCCGCAGGTCCAGCCGGTGGTGCGCCCGGACTTGCAGATGGATGCGCCGGTGGTCGCCGTGATCGTGCCCCGGACCGGCAGCGTGCTGCCGTTCCAGGTCGAGGTGAGCGGGCGCGGGGTCTGCGCGCTGCCCGTCACCGGGATGAGGCCGGCGTCGCGGTTCCCGCCGAACTCGAAGGACGAGGAGTCGAGGTCGCCGATCGGCTTGCCCGCCGCGGTCGCGTCCTGGTTCGGCTTGGTCTGGTTGTAGCGGTACGCGGTCACCGGGTCCGCGGGCACGGGGTCGTTGGCGAGCAGGCAGTGGCCCGCCGTCACGAGCGTCTTCACTCCCCCGCGGAAGCCGTTGAAGCCGGTCGAGCAGATGGAGATGTAGTCGGCGTTGAGTTCGAGGTACCAGCCCTGGCCGTTGTCGAGGTTGTCGTACGACGAGAACGGCTTCGAGGTCTCCGGCGCCGCGGGCGGGGTCGCCGCCGTCGGTTCGGCGCCGAGCGCGGCGACGGCCTTCTCCTGCGTCGCGGTGGTCGTGTGCACCCGGATCGTCGTGTCGTCGATCCAGACATCGGCCGGCTTCACGCCGGTCTTCTCCAGCTCGGGCAGGATGTTCGACGCCGTCGCCGCCGTCTGCGCCTGCTCGAGGTAGTGCTGCGGCGAGATCCCGAGGTCGCGCTGCACCGCGGCGCTCAGCCCCTGCGGGAGGGCGGACGGGTCGTCCGGGCCGAGCGTGGCGTCACCTGTGCCAGGAGCCGGCGTGGGCGCGGGCGTCGCCGGACCCTCCGGCGCCGACGGCCTGGGCGCCGTGAGCCCGGCCGGCTCCGCACTCTTACCGATCGCCTGCGTTGCGGCGGGCGCAGTCGCGCAGCCCGCCAGCAGACCGACCGCCGCGGCCAGAGCCACGGCCACGCCTGCACGACGAATCATCGTTCCCCCTCGATAGCGATGGGCTCGCTCGTCGAGCCCAGCTGCATCCTAGTGGGGCCGGAATACGTGCAGACGTGCAAAAGCGGGCGGCTTCGAGATTTCGAAGCCGCCCGCTTTCTCGGTGCGACGCGTCAGCGGCCGGTGGAGGCCTTCGCGTTCGACTCGTAGGAGGTGTTCGTGGACTCGAAGAAGTTCACGAGCTCCAGCGTGTCGTTGGCGGTCGCCATCCACTTGGCCGGGTTGGAGACCTTGTACTCGGCCTCGAAGCCCAGCTCCTCCAGGCGGCGGTCGGCCAGGTACTTGACGTACTGGTTGATGTAGTTGGCGTTCAGGCCCAGGATGCCGCCGGGCAGGAGGTCGCGGTTGTACTGCTCCTCCATCTCAACGGCGTCCAGGATCATCTGCTTGATCTCGGCGGCGAACTCCGGGGTCTGCAGGTCGGGGTTCTCCTCGAGCACCGTGAGGATGAGGTTGATCCCGAACTTCAGGTGCAGCGACTCGTCGCGCACCACCCAGTCGATCAGCGAGCCGAAGTTGCGCAGCAGGTTCCGCTGGCGGAACGAGAGCGCCACCATGAAGCCGGAGTAGAACCAGATGCCCTCGAGGATCACGTTGTACGCGATGAGGTTGCGGATGAAGTCCTGCTTGCCCTCGGTCGTCGTGATGTCGAGCGCCTGCTCCGTCATCCGCTTGATGAACGTGACCTCGAACTCCTCCTTCTTCGCCATCGACGGCACGTCGACGTGGGAGTTGTAGGCCTGCTCGCGGTCGATCGGGAACGTCTCCAGGACGTACTCGAACGACATGCAGTGGTTCGCCTCCTCCCACATCTGCTTGGCGAGGTAGAGGTGCGCCTCCGCCGCGTTGATGTAGGGGTACACGCCGAAGGCGAGCGCCTTGTTCACGAGGAGCTCGTTCGGGTTGAAGTAGCTCATCAGGAAGGTGACGGCGTGGCGCTCCTCGTCGGTCATCTTCTTGAAGTCCGCGATGTCCTCGCCCAGCTGGATCTCGTTCGGGAACCAGGTGTTCGCGACGGCCTGGTCGTACAGGTCCATCGCCCACTGGTACTTGACGGGCTTCAGCAGCAGGCCCTCTTCGATTCCCGTTCCCAGGATGCCCATGGTGTTTCTCTCCTCTGTGTTGCTCAGGCTCGGTCGCCGGGTCGGATCACTGGCAGGACTCGCACTGCAGGTCGTCCATCGGGTCGACCGGCACGTAGTACTCCTCCACTCGGGTGCTGTTCATCACTTGTCACCCCCCGCGGTGTTCGACGTGCTCAGGCCTCCGAAGCCGAACCCGCGACGGGCGGGAGCGGCGGGGGCGGGTGCCGAGGCGCTCTCGGCGGCCGGGGTGGCGGGCGCCGCGGCGCCGACGCTCGCGAAGCCCTTGCGGCCGCCCGAGATCTCCTCGGACTTGTTCACCTTGACGGTCGACTGCTCGGCCTGGTGACGCGGCTTCATGTGCAGGTAGTAGGTGGTCTTGACGCCCTTCTCCCACGCTGCGTAGTAGATGTCCATCATGTCGCCGAGGTCGCGCGTCTCGAGGTACATGTTGCGGCTGATGGCCTGGTCGATCCACTTCTGGGCACGGGCGGCCACCTCGATGAAGGCGTACGGCGAGAGCTGGAAGCTGGTCTTGAAGGCCGCCTTGATCTCGTCCGGGATGGCCGCGATGCCCTGGATGTCGCCCTGCGAGCGCAGGATGGACTCGCGGGTCTCCTCCCACAGCCCGCGCTCCTGCAGAGCCGAGACCAGGTTGCGGTTGACCTCGAGGAACTTGCCGGACGAGGTCGAGCGGCTGAAGATCTGCGAGAACTGCGGGTCGAAGCCGGGGGTGGTGCCGGCGACGAGGCCGATGGACGCGGTCGGGGCGATCGCCATCAGGGTGGCGTTGCGCATGCCGCCCTTGACCTTCTCGCGCAGGCGGTCCCAGTCGAGGCGGATGGTGCGGTCCACCGTGATCGGGGTGCCGCGGTCGGCCTCGGTCAGCGCGATCGAGTCGTAGGGCACCAGGCCCTGCGACCAGCGCGAGCCCTCGAAGTTCGGGTACGCGCCGCGCTCCTGGGCGAGGTCGGCGCTCTCGTCGATCGCCGCGTAGGAGACGTGCTCCATGATCTCGTCGATCAGCGCGTACGCCTCCTCGCTCTCGTAGCTGAGGCCGAGCTTCTCGACGACGTCGGTGAAGCCCATCACGCCGAGGCCGATCGCGCGGTTCTGCTGGTTGGAGAAGTCCGCCTCCGGAACGCTCGACACGGTGATGTCGATGAGGTTGTCCAGCTGACGGACGGCCTGGCGGGCGCTCTCCTCGATGCGGGCGAAGTCCATCTTGCCGTCGACCAGGTGGCGCGACAGGTTGATCGAGGCCAGGTTGCAGACCGACACGTTGTCGCGGTCCTGCGGCAGCGTGATCTCGGTGCACAGGTTGGAGAGGTGGATCGTGCCCGTGTTGTTGTTCAGAGCACGGTTGTTGATGGTGTCCTTCCAGGTCAGCCACGGGTGGCTGGTGGTCTGCAGGCTCATCAGGATGTCCTTGAACTGCGCGCGGGCGCTGATCTTCTTGAACATCCGCAGGTTGCCGGCCTCGGCCTCGTCGATGTAGTGCTGGTAGCGCTCCGAGAACTCCTTGCCGTAGAGCTCGTTGAGGTCGGCGACCTCCAGCGGGTCGAAGAGGTACCAGTCCTGGTCGTTCTGGACACGCTTCATGAACTCGTCGCTGATCCAGACCGCGGTGTTCGCGGTGCGGGTGCGGCGGTAGGGGTCACCCGAGTTCTGACGCAGATCCAGGAACTCCGGGAAGTCCATGTGCCAGTTCTCCATGTAGAAGCAGAGGGCGCCGAACTTCTTGCCGCCGCGGCTGACCGCGCGCAGCACGGAGTCGATCGTGTGCATGAACGGGATCGGGCCGGTGGAGGTGGTGTTGTTGGAGCGGATCGGCGAGCCCTGCGCGCGCAGCTTGGTGACCGAGAGGCCGATGCCGCCGGTGCCCTTGGTGAGCCACATGACGTCGCGGACCGACTTGGCGATGTGCTCGATGTCGTCCTGCATCTCCATGACGAAGCAGTTGGAGAGCTGTGGGTAGGCAGTGCCCGCGTTCACGAGCGTGGAGCCGGCGGCGAGGTACTCGAGCTTCGACATCTTGTCGTAGAAGGCGATCGCGTGGCTGGTGGGGTCGGCCTCGTTGAGGGAGAGGCCCATCGCGATGCGCATCCAGAAGTACTGCGGGACCTCGAGCGAGTCGCCATTGCGGGCCTTGATGCCGTAGCGGTTGTTGAGCGTGACCACGCCGATGTACTTGAGCAGCTCGTCGCGCGACGGGTCGAGGTAGCCGGCGAGGCGGTCGAGGTCGAAGAGGGAGGTGAAGCGGGAGTCGAGCAGCGTCTCCGCGACGCCGCGCTCGATGTAGGCGCGGAAGTGGGAGCTGTGCAGCTCGACCAGCTCGTCGAAGCTCTCGTAGTCGCCGAGGACGCGCTTGTAGATCGTCTTGAGGAGCAGGCGGGCGGCGACGGTGTCGAACGCGGGGTCGTCCTTGACGTTCTGCAGCGCGACCTGGATGACCGCCTCGTCGAGCTGCTGGGTGGTGATGCCGTCGAACAGGGTCAGCTCGAGCTCGCTCGCGATCTGGGTGACCCAGGTGATGTTCTCGTCCAGCCCGGCGGCGGCGTGCTCGATCGCCAGGTTGATCTTGTTCGCGTCGTACGGCTCGCGCTCTCCGTTGCGCTTCACGACAGTGATAGCCACGTTCTCTCCCTCTCGATGTGCCGCTGGAATGAGCGGCTGGCCTGCTGGATTCCGCACCCGGTCATCCCCGTGGACCGGCCGGTGCGCCTCCGTGCTGAACCACTATATAGCGGGGCACCGACATTTCCATGCCCCCACATCTAGTGGGCGTGTCATCCACAGATGTGGGAAAGTTATGCACATTTCCACACCCTCATCGCGCCTCGCGGGACCTCGTCCGGAGTCGGTGCCGACCGATAGAGTTGGAGTCTTGTGAGCACCTACTCGAGCCTTCTGAAGACGCCGGGCGTCGCGCGGATCATCGCCGCCCAGCTGACCGCCCGGTTCCCGTTCGGCATGCTCTCGCTCGCGTTCCTGCTCCATATCGAGCGCATCCACCACTCGTACGGGGCGGCCGGGCTCGTGCTCGGCGCCATGAGCATCGGCCAGGCCATCGCCGGACCGATGACGAGCCGCCTGATGGGCGTGCTCGGGATGCGCGTCGTACTGTGGACGACGCTCGCCCTGTGCGCGGCGGCCGTCGCGGCGATCGGCGTCTTCGTCATGCCCGTCCCCGTCACGATGGCGGTCGCGTTCTTCGCCGGGCTCAGCATGCCGCCTATCCAGCCGGCGGTGCGCACCATCTATCCGAAGATGGTCAACTCCCGGCAGCTCACCCCGCTGTTCTCGCTCGACGCATCGTCGCAGGAGATCATCTGGATCGCCGGCCCGGTGGCGATCACCTTCGTCTCGACCCAGATCGGCACCGTCGAGGGCATCCTGATGTCGGTGGCGATCATGCTGCTCGGCGGCTTCTGGTTCATCGCCTCCCCCGAGGTCGGCCGCGTGCGCATCCCGCGCAGCAAGCGCCGGTTCGGCGTCGTTCTCGCCCGGCCGCCGGTGCTGCTGGCGACCGTGGTCGGCTTCCTGCTGATCGGCTCGTGCGCCGCGGTCGAGGCGGGTGTCGTCGCGACCTTCGGCGAGGGCTCTCCGCTGGCCGGCATCGTGCTCGCGATCTGGTCGCTCGGCTCGCTGGTCGGCGGTCTCGCGTTCGGACACGTGCCGATCGGGCCGTGGGCGACCGCGCGCCGGATGCTCATCGTCTTCGTCGGCGTCGTGCTCTCCACCTTCATGCTGTGGTCGTGGTGGGGCCTGTCGCTCACGCTGCTGATCGCCGGCCTCGGCATCGCGCCCGCCCTCGCGGTGCTGTTCGCGATCGTGTCGGCGAGCGTCAAGTTCTCGGACACCGCGGAGGCCTACGGCTGGGTCGGCACCGGCCAGCTGATCGGCGCGGCGCTCGGCTCCGCCGTCGCCGGCTTCCTCATCGACTCGAGCGGCGCGATCGGCGCGTTCTGGGTCGCCGGCGCGTTCGCGCTCGTCGGCTTCATCGTCCCCGCCCTCGCGCACCGCTTCCACCCCGACCTCCGCGGCCGCGACGCCTCGCCCATCCCCGACACCGAACCCGTCCCCGTCCAGCCCTCGTAGCGGTGAGTGGTGACATCATGTCACCACTCGGCTCGGATAGCCGCCGTTTGTCACCACTCGATTCGGGGCTGTGGAGAGATTCGGACGGTGCGGCACCGGATTGTGCAGGGTGGGGAGATGGGTCGCCCACCAACTCCCCTCCCCGGCGCGCTCGAGCGCGCGGCGGTCTCGGTCGGGGACTCCGACGCTCTGGGGGTGCCGAGGAGCCGTCTCCGTGCGGCCGATCTCGCGCGCCCGGTCCGCGGATTCCGCGTCCCGGCCGATGCAGAACTCGCGCAACGCTGCCGCGCCCTCCGGCTCCACCGCTCCGATCTGGCGTTCAGTCATTCGACCGCGCTGGAACTGTATGGCGCACCGCTTCCCGCGCGGATGAGACGGGACCCGCGTATCCACGTCACCGTCGCCGCGCCGACCCGGGCACCGCAGATCCACGGGGTCGCCGGCCACGTCACCCGGAGCATCGTCGTCCGGTCGCATCGCGGACTACCGGTGATCGCGCCGGAACAGTCGTGGCTGGATGCCGCTGCCATGCTCACGCGTCCGGACCTCGTCGCCGTCGGCGACTACTTCGTGGCGCACGGCTTCGCGACCCCCGCGTCGCTGGAGACGGCGCTCGCCGCATCCCGAGGACGCCGCGGACTTTCGGTGGCACGCCTTGCCCTTCCTCTTATCAGGGCGGGAGCGGAATCGCCGAGCGAGAGTCTGCTTCGCGTCCTCCTCCATGACGCGGGCCTCCCACCGTCGGCGTTGAACGTCAACGTCTTCGATCTTCAGGGGCGCTTCGTCGCTCGCGTGGACCTCGCCTACGAGGACCAGCGCATCGCGGTGGAGTACGAGGGCGACCATCACCGGACGGACAGGGCGCAGTGGCACAAGGACATTCATCGTCAGGGCCGTCTGGAGGACCTGGGGTGGCGGGTCATCCGCGTGACCGCCTCCGACCTGGCCACCCCCGCCACCCTCCTCACCCGTGTCCGTCGAGCTCTGGGTCTCGAACGGTGAGCAGTGGCGGAAATACCGGCCGGGTGGCGACGTGATGTCACCGCTCGGCGGGCGGGCTACCAGCGGGGGTGGATGGTGGGGCGGAGGCGGGTGTCGTAGAGGGCGTGGACGGCGGCGTCGAACGTGGCGGGGAGGCGGACGTCGGCGGCGGCCGCGTTGAGCCGGGCCTGCTCGGGTGAGCGGGCGCCGGGGATGACCGAGGTCACGCCGTCCTGCGCGATGATCCACGCGATCGCCGCCTGGGCGGGCGCCACGCCCTCCGGCGCGAGCGCCGCGAACGCGCGGGCGGCCTGCACGCCGGTCTCGTAGTCGACGCCCGAGAAGGTCTCGCCGACGTCGAACGCCTCGCCGTGCCGGTTGTAGTTCCGGTGGTCGTCGGCCGCGAACCGCGTCGACTCGGTGTAGCGGCCGCTCAGCAGGCCGGACGCGAGCGGGACGCGCGCGATGATCCCGACGCCGGCCTCGCGGGCGGCGGGCAGCACCTCGTCGAGCGGCTTGAGCCGGAACGCGTTCAGGATGATCTGTACGCTCGCCGTGCCCGGCCGCGCGATCGCGGCGAGCGCCTCGGCGCAGGTCTCGACGCTGACCCCGTAGCTCGCGATCGCGCCATCGGCGACCAGCGAGTCCAGTGCGTCGTATACGGCGTCGGAGGAGAACACCGGCGTCGGCGGGCAGTGCAGCTGGACGAGGTCCAGGGTGTCGACGCCGAGGTTCCGGCGCGAGCGGTCCGTCCACTCCCGGAACTTCGCGAGCGTGAAGTTCGCCGGGTCCTGCTCCTCGCGCCGCCCCATCTTGGTGGCGACGGTGAGCGGCAGCTCGGGATGCGCGGCGCGGTAGCGGCCGATCAGCTGCTCGCTGCGCCCGTCGCCGTAGACGTCCGCGGTATCGAAGAAGGTGACGCCGGACGCGGTCGCCGCATCCAGCACCGCCATCGCGTCCGCCTCCGACACGTCGCCCCAGTCGGCGCCGAGCTGCCAGGTTCCGAGTCCGACGACGGAGACCTGCCGGCCCGTCCTGCCAAGTGTGCGCTGTTCCATGCCGTCAGCCTACGCACGCGGCCGCGACCACCCGGGCAAGGCGCTTGCGGATGATGTGGTCGTTCGCCTCCACCCGGTGCATCGTGACGTGCCGCATCGTCTCGATCACGGCCAGGCTGCCCGGCGCGATGAAGGCGTCGAGCGTGCCGTAGACCACCTCGACGGGGACCCGCACCCTGGCGAGATCGCTGACGACCGTCTGCTGCTCGATGCAGTTCTCGAGCGAGCGCACGAACGGCGTCCAGTTGCGCTCGGTGATCTCGAAGACGCCCTTGATGGGCAGCAGCCGGGCGAGGATGCGGGCGTTGCGGATCGTGAAGTCCTTGTTCGCGCGCAGGAACTCGTAGGCCCGCAGGTAGGCGCTCACCCTGCTGCGCACGCGGCGGTCGCCGATCGCCGCCGGACTGCCGTAGATCGGAGGGCCGACGAGCACGAGCCGCGCGAGCGCTCCGGGATGCCGGGCGGCGTAGCGGGTGACGATGAGGCTGCCGAGGGAGTGGCCGACGAGGACGAACGGCTCCCGCAGGCGCAGCGAGCGCAGTGTGCTGGCGAGGGCCGCCTCGTGCTCCTCGATCGTGTACCGGGCGTCGGCCGGGGCGGGCGAGCGCCCGAACCCGAGGATGTCGATGGAGACCACGCGGCGCGTCGGCTCCAGGAGCGGCACGAGGTTCTGGAACGTCACGGACGAGGAGGCGATGCCGTGCACGAGGACGACGACGGGCCCCTCCCCCTCGTCGCCGGCGATGTGCAGCAGCGGCGGCCGCCGCAGCAGCCGGTCCAGCGCCCGGCGCACGCGCCCGCGTCCCGCCATCACGCGCCCCGCGCGTCGTCCGGCCACCACGACGGCGTCAGCCGGGCCACCAGGGCGAGGAACGAGTCGACGTCGCGCGGGCGCGGCCGGCTGAGCCAGACGTCGATGGCGCCGATGATGCCGTCGGCCAGGTAGCGCTCGATCGTGCGGCGCTCGATGTCGTCGGCCGCGGGCACGGAGACGCTGCGCTGGTCGAGCAGGAGCTCGATGGAGCCCTGGAAGTGCTCGCTGAGCATCGCGTGCAGGCTGGCGTCGCCGCTGTCGGTGCCGAGCCCGCGGCGGTAGATCGCGTCGTGCGCGTCGACGTGCTGGAGCACGGCGCGCGTCACGCCGCTCACCGCGGCGACCGCGTCCTCCGGGGCCACGTCCACGAGGTAGGCGGCGCGGAGGTCGTCGAGGTCGGAGCGCAGCACCCGGCGCAGCAGCTCGGCGGGCGACGACGCGTAGGTGTAGACGGTCGAGCGGTGCACGCCAGCCGCGGCGGCGAGGCCGGAGACGGTGACCTCGGTGATGGGCCCGGCGGTGGCGAGGTCGAGGACGGCGGCGGTCAGGCTCGCGAGCGTCTTCTCCTGCCTGGCATCCACTCCACGATCGTACAATGGAGATATCCGACAGATGTCGGATAACGAAAGGAGATTTCCCATGGCTCAGTACGATGTCGCCGACCGGTCCGCCATCGTCACGGGAGGCGGCTCCGGCATCGGCCGCGCCGTCGCCCTCACCCTCGCCGCGAGCGGCGCCGCCGTGCTCGTCACCGATCTGAACGAGGAGCACGCGAAGGCCGTCGTCGCCGAGATCCAGGCGGCGGGAGGCACCGCCGCCGCCCTCGCCGGAGACGTCACCGACCCGGCGTTCGCCGAGGCCAGCGTGAAGGCGGCGAACGAGCTCGCCCCGCTGAAGATCGCGGTCAACAACGCCGGCATCGGCGGCGAGGCCAACCCGGTCGCCGACTACTCGCTCGACGGCTGGCGCAAGGTCATCGAGGTCAACCTGAACGCCGTCCTCTACTCGATGCAGCCGCAGCTGACCGCGATGGCGGAGAACGGCGGTGGCGCGATCGTGAACATGGCGTCCATCCTGGGCTCCGTCGGCTTCCCGAACTCGTCCGCCTACGTCACCGCGAAGCACGGCCTGGTCGGCCTCACCCAGAACGCGGCGCTCGAATACGCGGACAAGAAGGTGCGCGTCGTCGCCGTCGGCCCCGGCTTCATCAAGACCCCGCTGGTGGAGGCGAACATGAGCCAGGAGGCGCTGCAGTTCCTGGAGAGCAAGCACGCCCTCGGCCGCCTCGGCGAGCCGGAGGAGGTCGCCGCCCTCGTCGCGTTCCTCGCCTCCGACGCCGCCAGCTTCATCACCGGCAGCTACCACCTGGTGGACGGCGGCTACACCGCCCAGTGATCCCCTGCCGTGCCCGGTCGCGCTCCCCTAGGCTGAGGAGCGTGACCGAGCACGACGACCTCCTGAGCGACGACCGCATCGAGCGGTTCCGCGCGCGAGCGGCGCAGTACGACGCCGAGAACCGCTTCTTCACCGAGGACTTCGCGGAGCTGGCGGAGGCCGGCTACCTGAAGGCGCTGGTCCCGACCGAGTTCGGCGGCCTCGGCCTCAGCCTCGAGCAGACCGCCCGGCTGCAGGTCCGGCTCGCCGGCGCCGCGCCCGCCACCGCGCTCGCGGTCAACATGCACCTGGTCTGGACCGGCATCGCCAAGACCCTGCACGACCGCGGCGACGACTCCCTGGAGTTCCTGCTGCGCGAGGCCGGCGCTGGAGAGGTGTTCGCATTCGGGCTGAGCGAGGCGGGCAACGACCTGGTCCTGTTCGGCTCGACAACGGACGCGCGGCCGCAGCCGGACGGCGGCTACCGCTTCCACGGCACCAAGATCTTCACCTCGCTCTCCCCCGCCTGGACCCGGCTCGGCACGATGGGCCTCGACTCCACGAGCGAGGACGCTCCGAAGATCGTCTACGGCTTCATCGACCGCACCGGCGGCGGCTTCGAGATCCGCGAGGACTGGGACACGCTCGGGATGCGCGCGACGCAGAGCAGCACGACCGTCCTCGACGGAGCGCTCGCGCCGGCCGACCGGGTCGTCCGGCGGCTCGACCCCGGCCCCAACCCGGACCCGCTGGTGTTCGCGATCTTCGCCAACTTCGAGATCCTGCTCGCGGCCGTCTACACCGGGATCGGCGCCCGCGCGCTCGAGCTCGCCGTCGCCGCCGCGCACCGCAGGAAGAGCCTCAAGAACGACGGCCGCAGCTACGCGAGCGACCCGGACATCCGCTGGCGGGTGGCGGAGGCGGCCATCGACCAGGACGCGCTGCTGCCGCAGCTGGACGCGATCGCCCGCGACGTCGACACGCTCGCCGACAACGGCGCGCAGTGGTTCCCCAAGCTGGTCGGGATGAAGGTGCGCGCCACCGAGACCGCTCGCCGCGTCGTCGACCAGGCCATCCGGGTCTCCGGCGGCTCCAGCTACTTCTCCGGCAGCGAGCTCGGGCGGCTCTACCGCGACGTGCTCGCCGGGATGTTCCACCCCTCCGACGCCGAGTCGGCCCACAACACCGTCGCGAACGCCTGGCTCGGCCCGGCGGAGGACTGAGAGCACACGAGAGCACGAGGAGCAGGATGCGCCCGATCACCGCACAGGACTTCGCCACCCGGCTCGCCCGCGGCGCCGCCCAGGCCCGCGAGGCGGGCTTCGACGGCCTGCTCGTCGCGCCAGGCGCCGACCTCGCCTACTTCGCCGACTACCTGCCGATCGCCACGACCGAGCGGATCACCCTGCTCGTCGTGCCGGCCGAGGGCGAGCCGACGATGATCGTGCCGGTGCTGGAGCACGACAGCGCGGCGGCCACCGCCGCCGCCGGCGCCTTCCGCATCGTCGACTGGCGAGACGGCGAGGACGAGTACGTCCCCACCGCGGCGCTGCTGGAGGCGGCCGGCCGCTACGCCGTCTCCGACGCCACCTGGGCGATGCACCTGCTGGCGCTGCAGGAGAAGCTCCCTGGCGCGCGCTTCGAGTCGATCTCGCACGCGCTGCCGATGCTGCGCGCCGTGAAGGGGCCGGACGAGATCGACCGGCTGGCCGCGGCCGGCGCCGCCGCGGACGCGACGTTCGAGGACATCCTCTCCGTCCGCTTCGCCGGCCGCACCGAGAACGAGGTGGCAGCCGACCTCGCCCGGCTGCTCCGCGAGCACGGGCACTCGCAGGTCGACTTCACCGTGGTCGGCTCCGGCCCGAACGGCGCGAACCCGCACCACGAGGCGGGCGAGCGCACCATCCTGGACGGCGACATGGTCGTGCTCGACTTCGGCGGGATCATGGACGGCTACGGCTCGGACACCACGCGGACCGTGCACGTCGGCGAGCCGACGGACGAGGAGCACGAGGTCTTCGAGGTCGTCCGGCACGCCCAGCAGGCGGCGTTCGAGGCGGTCGCGGTGGGCGTGCCCTGCCAGGACATCGACAGGGCGGCCCGCGCCGTGATCGCCGACGCGGGATACGGCGACCACTTCATCCACCGGGTCGGCCACGGCATCGGGATGACGACGCACGAGCCGCCGTACATGGTCGAGGGCGAGGAGCGGCCGATCGAGGCCGGGATGTGCTTCTCGATCGAACCGGGGATCTACCTGCCCGGCCGGTTCGGCGTCCGCATCGAGGACATCGTCGTGGCCGACCATGACGGCGCCCACCGGCTCAACAACACCAGCCGCGAGCTGCACATCGTCCGGTGACGACTGCGACGGCCGACCGCGACACGGAGCGACGCCGGGCGCTCCGCCGCATGAAGGTGCTGGCGACCGGCCTGCTGCTGATCGCCGCGGTCGTCTTCGCTGTCGCGTTCGCACTGCAGGACGCCTACCCGTGGCTCGGCTACGTCCGCGCGGCGGCCGAGGGCGCGATGGTCGGCGCGCTCGCGGACTGGTTCGCTGTCACCGCGCTGTTCCGGCACCCGCTCGGGCTGCGTATCCCGCACACGGCGATCATCCCGACCCGCAAGGACGAGATCGGCGAAAGCCTCGGCGAGTTCGTGGAGACCAACTTCCTCTCCGACGAGGTGGTGGCGACCCGGCTCGGCGGTCTGGACCTGGCGGGCGCGATCGCGGGCTGGCTGGCGACGCCGGCGAACGCGCGACGGGTGGTGGCCGAGGTCTCGGGAGGGCTGACCGGGATCGCGGGACTGCTCGACGACGACCGGATGCGGGAGGCGGTGGAGGCGGTCGTCCGCACGCACCTGGTGGAGCCGGAGTGGGGGCCGCCGCTCGGCCGGCTGGCTGAGCGCGTTCTCGCCTCCGGCGGCCACCGGGAGGCGGTGGACCTGCTGCTGGACCGGCTGGACGACTGGCTCGCCGCGCATCCGGAGGCCCTCACCCAGCTGGTCTCCGGCCGGCTGCCGTCCTGGCTGCCCTCGTTCGTGGACCGGCTGGTGGACGAGCGCGTGTACGTGGAGCTGCGCCGGTTCCTCTCCGACGTCCGGCACGATCCCGAGCACCGGGTGCGCCAGGCGCTCGACGACTACCTGGCCGACTTCGCCCGGCGGCTGCAGAACGACCCGGCGACGATCGGGCGGCTGGAGGACGCGAAGGCGCGGACGTTCGACGACCCGCGCATCCGCGAGCTGGCCGCGTCCGCGTGGACGGCGGCGCGGACGGCGGCGGTCGACGCGCTGTCCGACCCGAGCAGCGAGTTGCGGCACCGGGCGACCGCGGCGGTGGTGGATGCGGCGGCGCGGGTGCTGGACGACCAGGAGCTGCGCGCCTCGCTGAACGCGCGCCTCGGCGACGCCGCGCTGCACCTGGTCTCGACGTACCGGCACGACATCGCGAGCATCATCTCGGACACCGTTCGCGGCTGGGACCCGGAGGAGACGACGGACAAGATCGAGACCCAGGTGGGCCGCGACCTGCAGTTCATCCGCATCAACGGCACCGTCGTCGGCGCGCTCGCCGGCCTCGCCATCTACACCCTCGCCACCCTCACCTCGTCCCTCTTCTGACCCGCCCAGCAGCCGAGTACGCAGATTCTCTGCGTACTCGCGTGGTTCGGGGCGATTTTCTGCGTACTCGGCAGGTGGGGTATGGATGAGCGGGGTCAGGCGCGGCGGAGGGAGCGGCGGCGCACGAACGGGAGGGCGACGAGGCGCCAGCCGACGAGGAAGACGCCGAGCACCGCGAACGCGACGGCGATGAAGCTGGGCTGGACGCCCTGTCCGGCCGAGGTGCGGATCAGCATCCCGAGCGCGACCGTCATCAGCCAGATCGGAATGCCCGGCCACACGATCGCGAGCGGACGGCGCCATGCCCAGGTGACCAGCCAGCCGGCGACGAGCCCGACCAGGAACGGCCACAGCGTGGTGAGGATCCCCAGCGCACTCGCGGCCTCGCCGTGGCTGCGGCGCCCGACGAGCACGAACACGGTGACGAGGACGGCGTCGATCACGAACGCTACGAGCGCAGTCCTCCAGGATTTCACGCGGTCGATGCTACGCGGCGCCTCCCGTGGGTTCCCTGGACGCCGAGGGCTGCGCGACTGTCGTCATTCGGTGCGTTCGCCCCTGCTCGCGCGGGGACGGACGTACCGAACGCGGACAGTGACGGCCGGGCCTTCTCAGTAGACTTGCAGAGAGCCCACCGACGAGCCCTGGAGCCCCCCGTGCCGAATTCCGACTTCCTCGCCCAGCCCTCGCTCCCCCGCCCCGACGTCGGCGCCGACGACGCGGCCGGCATCGCCGCGCGCGCGTTCGGCCTGGAAGGCAGCATCCGCGAGCTCGGCAGCAACCAGGACCGCAACTTCCTTGTCGACACCGGCGAGGAGCGGTTCGTGCTCAAGATCGCCAACCCCGTCTTCTCCGCCGACGAGCTGCACGCGCAGAACGCCGCGCTGAGCGTGCTCGCCGGCTCCGGCATCCGCATCCCCGAGGTCGTCCCGTCGCTCGAAGGCGACGACGTGATCGAGGTGGACGTGCAGGGCCGCCCGCTGCTCGCGCGCGTGCTGCGCTACCTCGACGGAGACCCGCTCACCGACGTCGAGCGGCCGACCGTCGAGCAGCTGCGCACGCTCGGCGCGCTCGCCGGCTCCGTCGCCGCCGGCCTCGCCGGGCTCGACCATCCCGGCCTCGACCGCACCACGCAGTGGGACGCGCGGATCGGCGGCGAGGTCGTCGACCTCCTGCTCGACCACGTCGAGCAGCCCGCCAAGCGCCGGGCGGTCCGCGCGGCGACGGACGCCGCCCTCGCCCGCCTCGCGCCGCTCCGCGAGCGCCTGCGCGTGCAGGCGGTGCACGGCGACGTGACCGACGACAACATCGTGCTCGGCGACGACGGACCCGGGGTGATCGACTTCGGCGACGTCGCCGACGGCTGGCTGGTCGCGGAGCTCGCCTCCACCGTAACGAGCGCGCTGCACCACCTGCCGGACGAGCCGATCGCCGTGCTGGAGGTCATCGAGGCGTTCCACGAGCGGGCGCCGCTGGACGACGCGGACGTCGCCGCGCTCTGGCCGCTGGTCGTGCTGCGCGGTGCCGTGCTCGTCGTCAGCGGCGAGCAGCAGGTCGCGCTGGACGGCGACAACCTCTACGCCGACGAGAACCGCGCGCACGAGTGGGTCGCCTTCGATGTGGCCCGCCGGCTGGATGCGGACGAGCTGGAGGCGCTCATCCGCGCCCGGCTGTGGGGCACCGGGAGCGCCGTCTCCGGCCTCGGCCGCGTCGTCGGCTTCGAGAGCACGGCCGCCAACGTCGCCGACCTCTCCGTCACCTCCCGCGACCTCGACGAGGGCGCCTGGCTGCGGGCGGACGCGGAGGACGGCGTGCTCGCCCGGGTGTGCAGGGACAGCGGGCATGCCGTCACCCGCTACGGCGAGGCGCGGCTGACCAGGGCGACCGTCGACCGGAGCGCCCCGTCGGCGACGATCGCGCTCGGCGTCACGCTGGAGCTGCCGGGCGGGATGAGCGTGCTCGCGCCGTTCGCAGGCGAGCTGTCGCTGGTCGAGGGCTCGTGGCTGCTGCGCGGCGACGGCGTCGACCTCTGGCTCGACGGCCTGAGCCGTCCCCTCACGACAACCTCCGTCGCCGCCGGTGATGAGCTCGGGACGGCCGTCCGCCTCACCGTTCAGCTCAGCAGCATCCCCGGCCGACGCCCGCCGGCGTTCGTGACGCCCGCCTTCCCGCTCGCGGTGTGGAGCGCGGTCTCCCCCGACCCGTCGGCGCTGTTCGGCATCGACCTGGCCGTCGCGACCGCCGATCCGGCCGACGTGCTGGCGCGCAGGGACGCGACCTTCGCCCAGGTGCAGGAGCACTACTTCGCCGAGCCGCCGCTGATCGAGCGCGGCTGGCGGCACCACCTGCTGGACACCCGCGCGCAGAGCTACCTGGACATGGTCAACAACGTCACGCAGATCGGGCATGCGCATCCCCGGCTCGTGAACGCCGTCCGCGACCAGTGGGCCCGGCTGAACACCAACTCGCGGTTCCACTACGAGGAGCTGTCCCGGTTCACGCAGCGGCTGGCCGAGGTCGCGCCGGACGGGCTCGACACGGTCTTCCTCGTCAACAGCGGGAGCGAAGCGGTCGACCTCGCGCTCCGGCTCGCTCAGGTGCACACCGGCCGCCGCACCGTGCTCGCCGTGACCGAGGCGTACCACGGCTGGACGGTCGGGGCCGACGCGGTCTCGTCGTCGATCGGCGACAACCCGCGCGCCCTGGAGACGCGTCCCGACTGGGTGCGCCTCGTCGCCTCCCCGAACGTCTTCCACGGCAGGCACAGGGGCCTCGACTCCGCCCCCGCCTACCTGGCCGAGCTGGACGCGGACCTCGCCGAGCTCGACGCCGCCGGCGTCCCGGTCGCCGGCTTCATCGCGGAGCCGGTGTTCGGCAACGCGGGCGGCCTGATGCTGCCGGACGGCTACCTCGCCGGCGTCTACGAGCGCATCCGCGCGCGCGGCGGCGTCTGCATCGCCGACGAGGTGCAGGTCGGCTACGGCCGCCTCGGCCACTACTTCTGGGGCTCCGCGCAGCAGGGCGTCGTCCCGGACGTGATCACGGTCGCGAAGGCGATGGGCAACGGCCACCCGCTGGGCGCCGTCATCACGCGCCGCGAGATCGCGGAGTCGTTCGCCGCGGAGGGCAGCTTCTTCTCCTCGGCCGGCGGCAGCCCGGTCAGTTCGGTCGTCGGCCTCACCGTGCTCGACGTCATGCGCGACGAGGGCCTGCAGCAGAACGCGGCCGTCGTCGGTGACCACCTCGCCGACCGGCTGCGCGCCCTCGCCGATCGGCACCCGATCATCGGCGCCGTGCACGGGATGGGCCTCTACCTGGGCGTCGAGCTGGTGCGGGACAGGGACACCCTCGAGCCGGCAGGCGCGGAGGCGGCGCTGATCTGCGAGCGGATGCTGGCGGAGGGCGCGATCGTGCAGCCGACCGGGGACCACAAGAACGTCCTCAAGATCAAGCCGCCGCTGTGCATCACCCGCGAGAGCGCCGACCGCTTCGCGGACGCGCTGGACCTGGTCCTCGCGACGCTGAGTGGTGAGTAGATGCCCTTTCGAAGACGGAGATGCAGCATCTAGTCACTGTTCGGCGATGCCTCCGCCCGGCGTAGGGTCCGTGTGGCCGCGGCCGTGATCTCGGCGGCGACGCGGTCGAGCGCGGTCGAGCGCAGGGACCACTGCTGCCAGTACAGCGGGACGTCGAGCGCGCCGGCGTCGTCCAGCGGGACGAGCCTGCCGTCGGCGACCAGGGCGTCCGCCTGCAGGTCGGGCAGCATCGCCCAGCCGAGTCCGAGCTCGGTCGCGCGCACGAACTCGGTGGACGCCGGGATGGAGCTGCGCGGCGGCCTGGCTCCCGGTGCGAAGCCGGACAGGTACCTGTCCTGCAGGGTGTCCTTGCGGTCGAAGACCAGCATCGGCGCGGCGGCGGCCGCGTCCGGCGTCCAGCCGTCTGGGCACCAGCGCTCCACGAAGGCCCGGCTCGCCATCGGCCGGTAGGTCATCGCCCCGAGCGGGCTGACCACGCAGCCCTGCACCGGTTCCCGGTCGGAGCTGATCGCCGCCATCGCCGTGCCGTCGCGCAGGCGGTCGAGGGTGTGCTCCTGGTCGTCGAGCACAACGTCGACCGTGATGCCGGGCAGCGCAGCGAGCGCCGGCAGCACCCAGGTCGCGAGCGAGTCGGCGTTGACGACGAGCGGGATCCCGGCGGCCCCTTGCGCGGAATCGGCGAGCTCGGCCGCCGCCTCCGCCTCGAGCAGGGCGACCTGGCGGGCCAGCCGCACCAGCACCGCCCCGGCTTCGGTGGGCTCGATGGGCTTGCTGCGGCGCACCAGCACCCGCCCGCTCTGCTCCTCGAGCGCTTTGATCCGCTGGCTGACCGCCGACGGCGTGATGTGCAGCGCGGAGGCGGCGCGCTCGAACGTGCCGTTGTCGACGACGGCGGCGAGGGTGCGCAGGTGCTCGGCGTTGGTCTCCATCGACAGCAATGCTAATGGTTCTTAAGAAAGCTGAGCTGTACTGAATGAAACCCCTTCCGTATCGTCGTCGTGTGCCCTCGCTCTCCGCCCTCGCCCCGTTCGCCGCCGGCCTCGGTTCCGGCGCCTCGCTCATCGTCGCCATCGGCGCGCAGAACGCGTTCGTGCTCCGCCAGGGGCTGCGCCGGGAGCACGTGCTGCCGATCGTCGCGATCTGCGTCGTCAGCGATGCGGTGCTGATCACGGCGGGCGTCGCGGGGATCGGCGCGCTGGTGACGGCGGCGCCGCTCGCGCTGCAGATCGTGCGCTGGGCGGGCTTCGCGTTCCTGATCGGCTACGCGATCGTCGCGGCGCGGCGCGCGCTGCGGCCGACGGGCCTGTCCGCCGCCGGGGCGGGCGCCGCCTCGCTCGCGGCGGCGATCGGCACGTGCCTCGCGATCACCTGGCTGAACCCGCACGTGTACCTCGACACCGTCCTGCTGCTCGGTTCGCTCTCGGCCGCGCACGGCGAACCCGGCCGCTGGGTGTTCGGGGCCGGCGCGGCGACGGCGAGCCTGCTCTGGTTCACGGTGCTCGGCTTCGGCGCACGCGTCGCCGCCCCGGTCTTCGCGCGCCCGGTGGCCTGGCGCATCCTGGATGCCGGGATCGCCGTGCTCATGGCGGTGCTGGCGGTGCTGCTCGTGGTCTGACCCGGCGGCTCAGCCGAGCACCGCGGCCAGCTGCGCGGCGGACGGCACGCCGTCGACTGCCACCAGCCGGACCGCGAACTCCACGCTCTCCCCCGCAGCCAGCCGCGTCTCCGCGTCGAAGAACGGCGCGGGACCGAACCCGGGGTATTCGAGAGACCGCACGAACCACGGGGCCGGCGCCGGCACGCCGAGCGCCACGGTCGCTGTGCGGTCGGGGGCGGTCACGGCCAGCCGGCGCGCGCCGACGCCGAGCAGGTCGTCCGCCGGAGCCTCGCGCCCCTCGTCGGCGCGGGCCGTGGCACCCAGGAACCCGGGCGCCAGCCGCAGGAACACGCCGCCGTATCCCGCGCCGGCACGCCCGTTCGTCGCCGGACTCCCGAGCGTGAGGGGCCGGGCGGCGGCGACCGCGGAGCGCCAGTCCAGCACCCAGCCGTCGCCCGCTTCGCTCGCGGTCAGCGTCCGTTCCTCCGTCGCGAGCAGGTCCCCGGACGCGTCGGTCCAGTCCAGCGACGAGTGGATGCGACCGGAGACGCCGTCCACGTCGAGCGAGGTGGTCGTCATCCGGCCGTTGTCGCCGCGGTCGAGGTAGGCGTGCGCGTCGCGGTCGAAGCTCCGGCCGCCCCACAGGTTCGCGGGGCCTGCCTCGGCGATCGCGAGCGACAGTCCGTGGTGCCAGGTGTGGTCGGCGGGACGGAACCCGGCGAGCTCGACGCCGCCGCGCGTGCGGAGCGGGTACACATACGGCCGCGGCGACTCGAACGCCTCGGTCTCCGGATGTGCGACGTAGCGCGCGACGCGCCCTCCGTCGAGCCGGATGTCGATGCCCGTCGCATCCCGTTCGAGCCTTAGCGCCACGCCAGCCCGTCCAGCTCGGAGAACAGCCGCTCGGCGGCGACGGCCCTGCGCACCGCGCCCTCCGCGTCGCGCAGCACCGGGCGCCGCTCGGCGCCCTCGCCCTCCCACGTCACGTGGCCGTCGCCGATCGGGCGCACCGGCGCGTCGCCGACGGTCTCGATCACGCGCACGAAGCCGCCCGTCGCCGCCAGGGGCGAGAGCAGCCCGGCGTCGCCGCGGCGCGCGTGGATGAGGTTCTCCAGCAAGTCCGTCCTCCCGTACTGCGTCTCCCCCGCCCGGGTGGACAGCGTCAGCCGGTCGGTCGTGTACGACAGCGTGGCCTCGCCCTCCGTGCCACGCACCAGGACGACCGGATCCGCCTCCACGGGCCCGGCGAGCGTGAACGCGCAGGTCAGCGTGCCCGCGAACCGCGCCGCGCCGACCGCCGACGGGCGCACCAGGACCGTCGAGGTGTCGTCCACCTCGATGTCGTTGACCCGGCGCAGGTCGGTCTCGATGCCGCCGATCGCCTCCGGAGTGTCCCAGCCGGCGATCCGCAGCGAGGTCATCACGGCGTGCGCGAACGGGTTCGCCACCGCGCCGTCCGCGACCCGCTCGCCGTCGAGGTGCCGCCGCCCCGCCCAGCGGGACCGGGTCCAGTAGCCGTGCGGCCGGGTCCAGGAGCCGGACGCGCCGATCGCGCGCAGCTCGCCGAGCTCGCCGGCCGCGATCGCGCGCTGCAGTTCGGCGAGCGCGTGCGAGCCGAGGCTCTGGAAGCCCACCTGCACCATCCCGCCGGTCTCGGCGACGGCGCCTTCCAGGAGCGCGAGCGTCGCGAGGTCGGTGACCGGCGGCTTCTCCAGCAACACGTCCGCGCCCGCTCGCAGCGCCGCCATCGCGAGCGCGGCGTGCGTGTGCAGCGGCGTCGCGATCACGACGATGTCGACGGGGATGCGCCCGAGCAGGTCGTCCATGCTGTCCAGGCGCACCGGGAGCCGTTCCTCCGGCACGCGCACACCGTCGCGGATCAGCGGGCCGCCCGCCGGGTCCACCAGGGCGACGAGCTCCAGGATCCCGCGGTCCTGCAGGGCGAGGGCGTTGAGGATGTGGGCGGCGCCGTAGCCGTGCACGCCGACGACGGCGACGCGCGGCACCGCCAGGCGCCGCCGGCCGACGAGAGGGGCGCCGGGGTCGACCCGGGTCACGAGGCCGCTCCGCGCTCGGCGCGCAGGCGCAGCCGGAACCGGGCCGGGGTGGCGCCGCCGATCAGCAGCCGGACCCCGTCCGCCTGGTCGGTGCCGCCGAGGTAGGCGTAGTCCTCGCCGGGGGCGTAGGCGATCGGGTGGGCGACGGGGTCGAGCCCGTCGACCTCGACGCGGATGGCGTCGCCGCCCGCCGTGTACCGGGCGATGGGCCCGGTCAGCACGAACGCGCCGTCCTCCGGCCGCGGCCCGGGGACGTCCAGCACGCCGCCGGTGCGGAACGCCAGCTCGATCGAGAAGCCGACCCGCGGCCCCTCGATCGCGACGTCCAGGTCCGCGCCGTCGTCGCGCGGCCGGACGGCGATCGTCGTCCGCAGCTCCACCTCGTCCACCGCGCGCTCGCCGAACGCCATCGCGGCGGAGAACCGGCCGTCGTCGGTGAGGGCGTAGTCGCCTCCAGCATCGCGCCGCTCCGCCGGCAACGGTTGGTAGTACCCGGCCGCGACACGCTCGCCGAGCAGCAGCGATCCGTCGGCGGCGGCCTCCAGGCCCTCGGCGCGGAACGGGCCGAGCCCGAAGAAGGTGCGCGACAGCCGCACCGAGTCCAGCACCGCCTCCCCGGCCAGCAGGCGCAGGAAGGTCGGGTCGTTGGCGAGTCCCGAGCGGATGCCGCGGTGCCGCGCGTAGTCGGAGCCGCCGTACACGACCACCTCGGCCGCGCTCCCCCGGCGGACGGCGAGCGCGACGGTGGGATGAACGATGGTCTCGGGGAAGGCCGGGGCCTCGCTCGGCGGCAGCGCGTCCGCCAGCGACGGGTCGAGCAGCAGCTCGGCCAGCACGCCGGCGTCGTCCACGCCGTCTCGGACCGCCCGCTCGGCGGCCCACGCCAGGTCGCCGCGCACGGTGTCGATCGCCGCGCGGCGGAACGCCACGGCGTAGCGGCCCAGCGGGAACCGGGTGCCCTGGTCCTGGCGGCGGGAGGCGAGGGTCTCGACCGCCCCGTCCGCGCCGATCAGCGACAGGGTCAGCTCCAGGTTGCGCAGCACCGCCGCGCGGAGCGCCGGGCGGTCCAGGATGTCGGCGATGGCGGTGAGCGAGGGGATGCTGACGGCCGCCGCGTAGTTCGGACTGCGCTCGGAGAACCAGCCGTCCGCGTCGATGTCGACGCCCTCCGCGAGCCACTCGTCCACGCGCGCCACCAGGCGGTCGTCGGGGAACGAGCGGTGGATGCGCGCGAGCGCCGCGGACAGCTCCCAGCGGTGGTTGGGCGTGTGCACGCCGCCGGCGAGCAGCGCGGGCGCGGCCGCCCGGATGACGGCGGCCAGCGCCTCCCGGAGCGGCACGAGCGCGGCGTCGGCGTCCCGCAGCAGGTGGTGGACGTCGCACGCGTCGTTGATCGTGAAGGCACTGTCCGGCGGGGACTGCACGTTGTCGCCGCCCTCGAACAGCCCGGACCCGCTCTGCAGCCCGGCCAGCTCGGCGACGAGGGCCTCGGCGGCCGCGACCGTCCCGGCCGGCGCGTCCTCCGGCGCGGCGAGCGCGACCGACACGAGCGTCTTGACCCTGCGCATGAGCTCGCGGTGGGCGAGGCCAGGCGCGGCCACGACGGCCTCGCGCGCGCCGCGCAGCGCCGCCTGCCGTGCGGCGTCCGCGAATGTGCTGCCCATCAGTCCTTCAGTCCGGCGTTGATGTTGGCGTTCATGACGTACTTCTGGAAGACAAGGTAGAGCAGGACGAGCGGGATGATCGAGATCACGGACGCGCCGAGCAGCACCGACCAGTTGATGTTCTGCGCGCCGACGATGCTCTGGATGCCGATCTGCAGCGTGAACTTGGTGGGGTCGTTGAGCACGAGCAGCGGCCAGATGTAGTCGTTCCAGCGCCACTGGAACGAGAAGATCGCGAGCGTCAGCATGATCGGCCGCGAGATCGGCACCATGATCCGGAAGAAGATCGCGAGCTCGCGCGCGCCGTCGATGCGCGCCGCCTCCACCAGATCGTCCGGGACGGTGAGGAAGAACGCGCGGAACATCAGCACGCCCGTGGCCGTCAGGATCGACGGCACGATGATGCCGGCGAGCGAGTTGTACATCCCGAGGTCGCGGACCACCAGGAACGTCGGGGCCAGCATGACCTCGGTCGGCAGCATGGTGGTCGCCAGGATCCCGATGAACAGCACCTTGAGCCAGCGGTTGTCGTACTTGGCGAGCGCGTAGCCGGTGCAGCAGCTGGCGATCACGGTGAGCACCGTCGTCACGATCGCGACCAGGAACGTGTTGGCGAAGAACTGGTAGAAGTTGAAGCTGCTCCACGCGTCGACGTAGCCCTGCACGGTCCACGACTTCGGCAGCAGCGTGAGCGGGAACGAGAACAGGTCCCCGGCGGGCTTGAACGAGCTGAGCACGAACCACAGCAGCGGGAACCCGTAGGCGAGCGCCATGATCCAGAGCAGCGTGCTCGCGGAGATGGTGCGGCCGAGCTGCTTCGGCTTCCGGCCGCGGCGCCGGGCCGGGACCGTGCGCGCCGGCTCGGGTGCCGCCGCGCGGGGGGTGAGGGTGCTCGCGGTCATCGGCGGCGCTCCGTTCGGCGGTTGACGGCCAGCTGGATGATCGCGATGGCCATCAGGATGAGCATGAGGATGAAGCTGGCCGCGCTCGCGTAGCCGATCTGGCCCTGCTGGAAGCCGGTCTGGTAGATGTACTGGACCAGCAGGTTGTTCGAGGTGCCGGGTCCGCCGTTGTTCAGCGACTGGAAGAGCGCGTACTCCTTCATGGCGTTCAGCGTGGTCAGCAGGATCACGATGAACGAGGTCGGCGCGATGCTCGGCAGCGTGATGCTGCGGAACAGCCGCCAGGGCCCCGCGCCGTCGAGCGCCGCCGCCTCGTAGTAGGAGACCGGGACGTTCTTGATCGCCGCGATGAACAGCAGCATCGAGAACGCGGTCCCGCCCCAGGTGGAGGCGATCACGACGACGATCAGCGAGAGGTCGGCGTTCGACTGCCACGGGATGGCGTGGCCGCCGAGCGACTCGATGACGAAGTTGACCAGGCCGAAGTTCTCGCCGAACAGCCAGCGCCAGATCACGCCGCTCACGATCGGGGAGATCAGCCACGGGACGAAGAAGATGATCCTGGCGACCAGCTTCCCCTTCGAGAACCTGCTGACCATCAGGTTCGCGACCAGCAGCGAGAACACGAAGCTGGTCGGAACGACGATCAGGGTGAACAGCAGCGTTCGACCGAGGGCGGCGTAGAACGCGGAGTCGCCGAAGAGCTGTTCGTAGTTGGACAGCCCGATGAAGTGGAAGGAACCCACGCCGGTGTAGTCGGTGAACGAGTAGATGAGCCCGATCACCGCAGGCCAGACGAAGAACACCGCGAAGAGCACGACGTTCACCGCCACCAGCACGAGCGGGGCGAACCGGTAGTGGTTCAGGCGGGTGCGGCCGGCGCGGCGCGCGCCGCCCGCCTCCCGCGTGCGCGGCGCGACCGCCTCGGGGGCCGCGGTTCCTGTGACCGACATGGGTTCCCTCCCTTCGGATCGAACGGCTGTTACTGGCCGACCTGCTTGTTGTAGCCGGCGACGATGTTCTTCAGCGCCTGGGAGGCGGACTGCTGGCCGTTGATCGCCTTGCCGAGCTCGGTGACGGTCGGGTCGGTGGTCAGGGACTTGCCCTTCAGCACCCAGCCGGTCTGCGCCTGCAGGAAGTAGCCGGAGATCGGCTTGTAGAGCGCGAGCTCCTTGTTGTAGAGCGCGAACGCGTCCGTCGCGGCCTTCTTGCTGAAGCCGTACTGGATGTCCAGCCCGGTCTCGACCGGCAGGTAGCCGTTGATCTCGGAGAGCTTCGTGTACTGCGCCGGCTCGTACATCCACGTCAGGAAGTCCGTGGCCGCCTTGCCCTCGGCGTCGCTGTTCTGGAAGCCGACCATCAGGCCTCCCGAGTTGACGTCCGCCGCCTGAACGGGCTGTGCCGGGGTGGGCACGCTCGCCCAGTCGAACGAGGTGATGCTGTCGGAGAACGCCGACACCTGCCAGACGCCCGACCAGTACGCGGCGACCTGGCCGCTCTGGAACAGGGCCGACGGGTCGGCGCCGCTGGTCCACACCGACTTCGGCATGGTCTTGTCGTCGTTGAGACCGACGAAGTAGTCGACGGCCTTCTCACTGGCGCTGTCCGTGGAGAACGAGCCGCTGTCTCCGTCGCGGTGGACGTACTTCCCGCCCATCTCGTAGACCATCGCACGCAGCCGCGACGGGGAGGCGTCGTACACCAGCGAGTACTTGGCGCCGGTGGACTCGCGCACCTTGTCGGCGGCGGCCACGAACTCGGGCCACGTCCAGGTCTTCTCCGGGTCGGTCGGGAAGGTCACCCCCGCCTTCTCCCAGAGCGTCTTGTTGATGAACAGGCCGGTCGCCGTCACGTCGGAGGGGATGGCGAGGACCTTGCCGTCCGAGCCCTTCGCCACGTAGCTGGCGTTGATCTTGTTGGCCTTGTCGTCGGCGATCGCGGTGAGGTCGACGAGCTTGTTCTTCCAGATCGGGTCGAGCGCCGGAACGCTGGCGACGTCGGGCAGAGCGTTCGCCTGGGCGGCGTTGTGCAGCTTGGTCGCGTATCCCGAGTAAGGGATGTTGACGATGTCGATGGCGACACCGGTCTTCTTCTTATAGTCCGTCGCGAGCTGGTCGAAGCCCTTCTGCTGGGCGGCGCTGAGCGACACCCAGAGGGTCAGCTTCTTCGCATCGCCGCCGGAGCCGCCGGCCGAGCAGCCCGCGAGGGCGATGCCGGCGGCGGTCACGATCGCGGCGACGGCCAGCGAGCGCCGGCGTCGGGAGGTGCCTCTGAGGCGTGAAGTGAGAGTCATCGTTGAGTCCAATTCGTTCCGAGAAGTGGCCGGCGGCCGGCGAATGCGCGAACCGCTGCAGGCTTTTCTATCACTACGATAGATAAACCACAAGGAAAACTCGTCCGAGCATTTCCACCGCGCGACCGCGCGCCGCTTGTCAGGCGGGATGCCGGTGCGCGAGGATTTACTCACAGCGATGTGAAAGGGGCCGCAGATGAGCGTCTCGGAGACACCGCGCACGGCGACCACCCGCGACGTGACGGAGATCAACCGCACCGCGATCCTCGACCTGCTGCGCACCGCGGGCCCGGCGTCCCGCCGCGAGATCCGCGAGCGGACGGGCCTCGGCTCCGCGACCGTGGAGCGGCTCACGCAGGCGCTGATCGAGGACGGCCACGTCGAGATCGCCGGCCTCGACCGCTCCTCCCCCGGCCGCCCGTCCAGCCTGCTGCGCTACGTGTCCGGCCGCCGGGCCATCGCCGCCATCGACATCACAGAGTCCAACGCGCGCGGCCGCATCGTCGACCTCGGCGGCACCGTCCTGCACGAGATCAACGAGCCCTTCGTCTTCGACGGGGCCGACCCCGGCACCGCCCGGCTGGACGGCCTGCTCCGGCTCGCCGACCGCCTCGTCGCCGATGCGCCCGCCGTCGGCGCGCCGGTCGCGGGCATCGGCATCGCGCTCCCCGGCATCACCGACGAGGGCCACGTCACCAAGGCCAGCGAGCTGGAGTGGCGGGACGTCCCGGTCGCCGACATCCTGCGCGAGCGCACCGGGCTCCCGGTCCTGGCCGAGAACGACGCGAACGCGACGGTCTACGGCGAGTACCTGCACGGCGCCGCCCGCGGCGAGGAGAGCGCGATCGCCCTGGTCCTCGGCACCGGCATCGGCGCCGGCATCGCGAGCGAGGGCCGGCTGCACCGCGGCTTCCGCTCGGCCGCGGGCGAAGTCGGCTACCTGCTCACCTCGTCCGCCTCCTTCTCGCGGTACTTCACCGAGCACGGCGACACCGAGAACACGATCGCCACCGAGCTGGCCCCCTGGGTGGACCGCGCCGGCAGCCACGTCGACCGGCGCATCGGCCCCGCGTTCCGCCGGATGATGGCGGCAGTCGAGGCCGGTGACAAGGCGGCCGCGACCACGCGCGACGAGTTCTTCGACCACATCGGCCTGGTCTGCGCCGCCATCTCGGTCGTCATCGCCCCGAGCGTCATCGTGCTGGCCGGCGCGTTCGCGCAGTACAGCGCCCTCTCCGTCGACCAGCTCAGCCGCCGCCTGATCGGCCGTATCCCCTCCCCGCCGCGCCTCGCCGCGAGCGCCCTCCGCTTCGACGCCGCCATCACCGGCATCAGCGCCCTCGCCATCGAGCGCGCGCGCGAGGCCACCTACCTCGTCTGAGGCCGCGAGGCAGCGCTACAGGAAGTGCCGCTCGTCGGCGAACTCGCCCTGGCAGAACGCGATGAGGTGCGTGAGCATTGCGCTCGGCTGCATCCGTTCCGGCACCGCGAGCACGACGGAGTTCGGCGCGACGTCGTCGGAGATTCGGCGGTACACCAGCGGCAGGCCGTCGTAGGTGCGGTCGCCGTACGGCCTCCCCATCAGGATCGTGTAGCCGAGGCCGCGCGCCACCATCGAGCGGATCGTCTCGACCGCAGTACTCCGCCAGGCGATCGTCGGCAGCAGTCCCGCCTGGCGCAGGATGCTCTCCACGTGGCTGATCGCCGGCTCGATGCCGAGCAGGATGGCGCGCTCGTTCTCGAGCCGGCGCAGCGGGATCTCCTCCAGCTCGGCCAGCGGGTGGTCCGGCGCGACCACCACCTGGAGCCGAGCGGGCGTGATCTGGTGCGCCGTGACCCCGGTGCCGAGATGGTTCGCGTAGGTCAGGACCGTGTCGAGCTCCCCGGCGCGCATCCTGGCGGAGAGGACCGAGGTCGGCCCCTCGACGAACTGCAGATCCACCTGGGGATGCTCGCGGTCGAAGTGGGCGACGATCGCCGGGATCATCCACGGCGAGATCGTGGTGAAGCAGCCGATGCGCAGCGGTCCGGACAGGCCGTCCGATCGGACCAGATCACGAAGTGTCCCGGCATCGGCGAGCGTCGCCCTCGCCCGGGCATACGCCAGCTCGCCGGTCGGGGTGATCGTCGCACCCTCGCCGCGACGGCGCACCGCCAGCTGCACGCCGAGCGCGTCCTCCAAGTCGCGGAGCGCGACGGACACCGCCCCGGGCGTCAGGTGCAGACGGCGCGCGGCCGCCGTGATGGAGCGCTCTTCGACGACGGCGACGAAGCACTCGAGCTGGCGAAGGGTGAAGTCAGCCATGTTAGCAATTCTAAAGAACTAATAGAGCCAATTCCGTTTGATTCGGAAGTGGGATGCTGTTCAGACTGGGCGGACAGCGCCGGTCGCCACTGGCGCCCCCATCCCCCGAATCCGAGAGGCTCAACGATGAGTGTCCACACCCCCGGCAGCGCGCCGGAAATCTCTCCTCCTGGCACGGCAGACCAGGGCGAGGGCTCGCTCAACACCAAGCCGATGCGGCGCATCCTCGCGTCGAGCTTCATCGGCAGCACGATCGAGTTCTATGACTTCCTGCTCTACGCCACCGCCGCGTCCCTGGTCTTCCCGCAGGTGTTCTTCACCGGGCTCGATCCCGCCCTCGCCACCATCCTCTCCTTCGTCACCCTCGCCGCCGGCTACGTCGCGCGGCCGCTCGGCGGCATCATCTTCGGCCACTTCGGCGACCGGCTCGGACGCAAGGGCGTGCTGGTCACGTCGATGGTCTCGATGGGGATCGCGACGCTCCTGATGGGGCTGCTGCCCGGCACCGCCCAGGTCGGCGCGCTGGCGCCCGTCCTCCTCGTGCTGCTGCGCGTCTGGCAGGGTATCGCCGTCGGCGGCGAGTGGGGCGGCGCGATGCTGATCGCGCTCGAGCACGCGCCGGGCGGCAAGCGCGGTTTCGCCGCCTCGTTCGCCAACCTCGGCGCCCCGGCCGGGTCGAGCCTCGCCGCGCTGGCTCTCGGCGCTGCCAGCCTGCTGCCGCACGACCAGTTCATCGCGTGGGGCTGGCGGATCCCGTTCCTCGCAAGCGTTCTCCTGGTGGCCGTCGGCCTCGTCGTCCGGCTGCGCGTCTCCGAGAGTCCGCTCTTCACGCGGTTCCAGGCGGAGGCCGAGCGCAGGCGCATCCCCATCGTGGAGGTGTTCCGGACGAACGCGAAGAATGTGGTGCTCGGCGTCCTGGTCGCGATGACGCAGCTGACCATCTCCGGCATCGCCACCGTCTGGGCCGTCGGCTACGCCGTCGCCCAGGGCGCAGAGCAGACCGGGGTGCTGAGCGCGAAATCGGTCTCCGCGGTCGCGATGTTCGTCACGGCGATCACCGCGGCGCGGCTGTCGGATCGCTTCGGCCGCAAGCCGGTGATCGCGGTGGGCATCGTCGCGGCCATCCTCTTCGCCTACCCGATGCTGCTGCTGGTACAGAGCGGCACGGTCGCCGGCTTCGCCGTCGCCGTCATCGTCGGACAGGCCATCCAGGGCATCATTCTCGGCCCGCTCGCGGCGTTCCTCGCCGAGCTCTTCCCGACCTCCGTACGCTTCACGGGCGCGTCGGTCGCGTTCCAGGGAGCCTCCGCGATCGGCGCCGGCTTCACCCCGGTGATCGCCGCGTCGCTGGTCGCGGCCACCGGCGGCATCGTCCTGCTCGGCGGCGTCTGGATCGGCGTCCTGGTGATCTGCCTCGGCGCGTTGCTGGTGTCCGCAGAGGGCCGGCGCCGCGACCTCACGACCATGATCAGCCGCTGAACGGCGAGAAGGAGAACACGCTCATGACAACCGGATTCGACGCGGACGTCCTGATCATCGGCGGCGGCCCGGTGGGCCTCGTCGGCGCCCTGGACCTGGATGCGCACGGCGTCTCGGCCATCGTCGTCGAGGAACGCGCGTTCCTGGCCCCGCCGAGCGTCAAGGCGAACCATGTGTCGTCGCGGACGATGGAGCGTCTGCGCCGCTTGGGGGTCGCGGACGACGTGCGCGCGGCCGGCCTGCCGCAGGACCACCCGCACGACGTCGCCATCCGGACGTCGGTCACCGGAGGCGACCTCGCCAGGATCGTCCTGCCGTCGCCTCGCGGTCGCGCGGCCGGTGCCGAGGGCGCCGACACGGCGTGGGCGACGGCGGAGCCTCCGCACCGGATCAACCAGACATTCCTGGAACCGATCCTGCAGCGCCATGCGGCGGCCCGCCCGCACCTCGAACTGCGGATGCGGACCCGCTTCCTGCGCTGCGAGGCCGACGAGGACGGCGTGACCGCGTGGCTGCTCGACCTCGAGACCGGCGCCGAGCGAAGCGTCCGCGGTCGCTACCTGATCGGCGCGGACGGGGGCCGCTCGCTGGTGCGCAAACACATCGGCGCTCGTCTGCACGGCGACCCCGTCCTGCAGCACGTGCAGTCCACGTGCGTACGGGTTCCGGCGCTGCGGGAGCTGATGGCGGCAGCGCCGGCCTGGGGCTACTACACCTACAACCCACGGCGCAGCGGGCACGTCTTCTCGATCGACGGCATGCAGACCTACCTCGTGCACAACCACCTCAGCGCGGCCGAAGCAGAGGCCGGCACCGTCGAGCGGATGACATCGTTGCGCGCCATCCTCGGCATCGCCGAGGATGTCCCGGTCGAGGTCGTGTCCGAGGAGGACTGGATCGCCCGCCGCCTCGTCGTCGACCGGTTGCGCGACGGCCGCGTCTTCATCGCGGGCGACGCCGCCCACCTCTGGGTGCCCTACGCCGGCTACGGCATGAACGCCGGGATCGCCGACGTCCTCGACCTCACCTGGCTGCTCGCCGCGACCGTGTCCGGCTGGGCGCCGGACAGCATCCTGGACGCCTACGAGGCGGAGCGGCTGCCGATCACCGACCAGGTCTCGCGGTTCGCGATGGCCCACCAGCAGAAGGTGAGCAGCGCCCTCGTCCCCGCCGAGATCGAGGAGGAGTCCCCGGAGGGCGAGCGCGCCAGAGCCGCCCTCGGCGCGACCGCATATGCGCTCAATGTCGAGCAGTTCGCCGCCGAGGGTCTCAACTTCGGCTACGTCTACGACGCCTCCCCCATCATCGCGTATGACAGCGGGACCGCCCCGGCCTACACCATGGGCTCGTACACGCCGTCGACGGTGCCGGGCTGTCGGGCCCCGCACCTGTTCCTCGAAGACGGCTCGTCGCTGTACGACCACCTCGGTCCCGGCTACTCGCTCGTGTGCCTCGCCGACCCCGCCGCGATGGCGCCCCTGCTGGACGCGGCTGCCGCCGTGGGGATGCCGCTGGCCGTGATCGACGCGCGGGGCAGCGCCGCCGCAGCGTACGACCATCCGTACGTGGTGGCGCGCGAGGACCAGCACATCGCGTGGCGCGGGGATGCCGTTCCCCTCGATCCCGCCGGTCTCATCGGCGTCCTGACCGGGCGCACCGACGAGGCCGCGGAGCCCGAACCTCCCTCCGCGGCCGGGCGGCACGTCGCCAGCGTCTCGTGAGTCCGACGCAACAGGAATCGACAGCGGATCGCGCCGTCGGCGATGGGTTCCGTCGCGCGCGGCGGAAATGACGGCGTAATCCGTATTGCGTGGATAATGGCTCTCACGCCCGTCGCAGCGTTGCGGCGGGGAACACCGGCGATCGGCACCAGACGCCACGTTCTTGAAGGAGAGAACATGACGACCTCTACGGGTACCACGACAACGCGCTCCCGAGGCGCCACCCTCAAACGTTCACTGGGCCTGTGGGCCATCGTCGGGCTCGGGCTCGGCTACATGACGCCGACCGTCGTCTTCGACACGTTCGGCATGGTGTCCAGGGACACCAACAACGTCGTCCCGCTCGCCTACCTGGTCGCGCTGATCGTGATGATGTTCACGGCGATCAGCTACGGCAAGATGTCGGGCGCCATCCCCAGCGCCGGCTCCGCGTACACCTACGTGCGCGAGTCCGTGCACCCGAACGTCGGGTTCATGGTCGGCTGGACGTCGCTGATCGACTACGTGCTGCTGCCGATGGTGAACTGCCTGATCATCCGCAGCTACCTGGAGGCGCTGTTCCCCGAGATCCCCGGCTGGATCTGGGTGGTCATCTACTGCGCCGTCGTCACGACCGTCATCTACCTGACGATGAAGGGCACGTCGAACATCAACATGATGCTGCTGGTCTTCTCGATCGTGGTGATGGCGGTCTTCGTCGTCCTGGTCATCGCCCAGCTGGTGCACGCGTCCGGCGAGGGCCAGTCCGTGCCCCTGGTCGCCCCGTTCTTCCACGACGGCGTCACGATGGGCGCCGTGCTGACCGGCGCCACCATCGTCTGCTTCTCCTTCATCGGCTTCGACGCGGTCACCATGTACGCGGAGGAGGCGAAGACGCCGAAGATCATGCCGCGCGCCATCCTGCTCACGGTCATCATCGGCGGTGCGATCTTCCTCGTCGCCGCGTACTTCACCCAGCTGCGCTTCCCCTCGTCGACGGCGTTCCCGACCGAGGCGATCGAGGACAGCACCCTGCCCGAGATCGGCCTCCAGGTCGGCGGGCCGGTGCTTCAGGCCGTGCTGACCGCTGCCGGATTCTGCGCGACGCTGGCCTCCGGTCTCGCCTCGCACGCGTCCGTCTCGCGGATGCTACTGGTGATGGGCCGCAACAACGTCCTCCCGAAGCGCTTCTTCGGCTACATCAACCCGAAGACCCACACGCCGACCTTCAACATCGTCCTGGTCGGCCTGATCAGCCTGCTGGCCGCGGCCTTCACCCTCGAACTGATCGCCGCGTTCATCAACTTCGGCGCGCTGATCGCGTTCACGTTCGTGAACGTCTCCGTGATCGCCTGGTTCGCCATCCGCCGCGGGATGCGCAAAACGCCGAAGGACATCTTCTCCTACATCGTCCTGCCCGCCATCGGCATGGTGCTCACCGGCGTCCTCTGGGCGAACCTGCACGCCGACGCGCTGATCGGCGGTCTGATCTGGACCGCTATCGGCTTCGTCTACCTGCTCGTGCTGACCCGCGGCTTCCGCCGCAAGGTCGCCGCGTTCGACGAGAACCAGCCGGTGACCGGGTTCACCAAGGCCGTCAAGTAGCCGAAGGGCACGCACGACGGAGAAGGGGAGGACATCGGGGATGCCTCCCCTTCTCCGTCGACGGCGCCGCCGCCCGCGGCGCTAGGCCGAAGCGGCGCGACCGACCGGGAGCCACGGGTCGCGCCCGCGCTCGTGGGCGGCGATCACGTCCTCCAGCATCAGGGTCAAATCGATCGGGTCGTAGCCGTGGACGAGGTTGTAGTGCGCCGCGTCGTCCAGCGAGAACGGGACGTCGACGAGGCCGGCCGCGGTGCAGGTGAGGGTGCGGCCCTCGACGTCGATGCTGATCTCGGCGTCCGGATCCGCGTCGACCGCGTCCATGAGCACCTCGACGGTCTCCGGAGAGGCGACGACGGGAACGAGTCCCTCGTTCGGCAGGTTCGTGCGGTGGATGTCGGCGATCTGGGTGCTGATGACCGCCCGGATGCCCCAGTCGCGCAGCGCCCAGACGGCGTGCTGGCGCGACGAGCCGCAACCGAAGTTCGGGCCGGCGACGAGGATCGTCGTCTGCGCGCGCTCCGGCCGGTTCAGCACGAACGCGGGGTCCTTGCGCCAGTTCTGGAACAGCCCGTCCGCGTACCCGGTGCGCTCGACGCGCTTCATCCAGACAGCGGGGATGATCTGGTCGGTGTCGATGTTGGAGCGCCGGATCGCTGACGCGCGTCCGGTCACTCGAGTGACTGCGTGCATGGGATTCCTTCGTGTCGACGTGTCGGTGTCAGGCGGTGGCGGCCAGCGCGCTGGGTGTCGTGAGGAACCCCGCGACCGCGGTCGCCGCAGCGGTCTCCGGGGAGACGAGGTGGGTGCGTGCGCCGACGCCCTGGCGACCCTCGAAGTTGCGGTTCGAGGTGGAGGCGGCGTGCTGTCCTGCCGGGACGGTGTCGCCGTTCATGCCGACGCACATCGAGCAGCCTGGCGAACGCCACTCAACCCCTGCCTCGGCGAAGATCGCGGCGATGCCCTCGGCCTCCGCCTGCAGCTTGGTCTGCGCCGACCCCGGCACCACGATCGCACGGATGCCGTCGGCGACGTGCCTGCCCTCGAGCACGCGGGCCGCGGCGCGGAGGTCCCCGAGCCTGCCGTTCGTGCACGAGCCGATGAACACCGTGTGGATGGGGATCTCCGCGGTGGACTGACCGGCCTGCAGGCCCATGTAGGCGAGCGCGGACGCGGCGGCCTGCGCTTCCTCCGCGGTGGCGAACTCGGAGGGGATGATCGCTCCGACCGGCACCGCCTGGCCCGGGTTGGTGCCCCAGGTGACCATCGGGCCGACCCCGCTGACGTCGACCTCGACGGCACGGTCGAACACGGCGCCGTCGTCGGTGTGCAGCGTCTCCCAGTGCGCGAGCGCACGATCCCACAGCTCGCCGGACGGGGAGCGATCCCGTCCCCTCAGCCAGGCGAACGTCGTCTCGTCGGGCGCGACGAGGCCGGAGCGCGCCCCGGCCTCGATCGCCATGTTGCACAGGGTCATCCGGCCCTCCATCGGCAGGGCGCGCACCGGTTCGCCGCGGAACTCGATGAGGTGACCGGTGCCGCCGCGGTGGCCGATCGCGCGGATCACGGCCAGGGCGAGATCCTTCGCTGAAGCGTCACCGTGCGGCGTGCCGGTGAGCGTCACCGACATGGTCTTGGGACGGTCGACACGCAGCGTCTGCGTGGCCATGACGTGCTCGACCTGGCTCGTGCCGATGCCGAACGCGATAGCGCCGAAGGCGCCGTGGGTCGCCGTGTGACTGTCGCCGCAGACGATCGTCATCCCCGGCTGGGTCAGGCCGAGCTCTGGGCCGATGACATGCACGATGCCCTGCCCGGCCGATCCCATCGGGTGCAGCTCGACGTCGAAGTCTGCGCAGTTCTCCTTCTGCAGCCGCAGCTGCTTGACGGCGAGCTGGTCGGCCAGCGGGAGATGGATGCCCACCGTCGGCACATCGTGGTCGGCGGTGCCGACGGTCAGGTCCGGGCGGCGCAGCCTGCGTCCGGCCGAACGGAGTCCCTCGAAGGCCTGCGGCGAGGTGACCTCGTGGATGAGGTGCATGTCGATGTAGATCAGATCGCCTTCGCCGTGGTCGAGCAGGTGCGCGTCCCAGATCTTGTCGATGAGCGTGCGGGGTTTCATGAGAGCGTCCCTTCTTCGGTGGTTGTCATGCGGCGCCGGATCAGCACCGCGGCGATCGGGCCGGGCGCGCAGGATCGGGGACCCGGAGTTCGGCGACGTACAGCGGGAGGATCGAGAGGATCAGGGTGATGCCGACGATCATGGCGAACGTGCCCAGCGCGCACACCACGAGGTTGCGGGCCACCGTTCGGGCGGCGCGCTCGTGATGGAGGTGGTTGCGTTCACCATGCGGCGAGCCTAGTATTACACAGGTAAACAGACAAATTTAGCGAGGTTACGACATGGCGCTCAGCCCGGCGCAGCGCATTCCGCTGTCCGAGACGGTGGCCGATCAGCTGCGACAGGCACTGGACGACGGAACCTATCCCGCCGGGTCCAAACTCCCGACCGAGGCCGCACTGACGGCGACGATGGGCGTCGGCCGCACGACCATCCGCGAGGCGATGCGCATCCTGGTCAACGAGGGCCGCGTCGAGAGCCGTCAAGGCTCCGGCGTCTACGCGACCGGTCAGGTCCCGCTCGGCCAGCGGCTCTCCACCGCTGCCCTCGTCGAGGTGTTCCACGCCCGCAACGCGATCGAGACGTATGCGGCCGGACTCGCGTGCACCAACCGGGACGACGCGGACCTGACGGCCCTGGAGGAGGCGCTCGCCCATCGGGATGAGCTCCGCCCGCGCACGCGGGAGTTCGCCGCCAGGGACATCCTCTTCCACAAGGCCGTCGTCGCCGCGTCGAAGAACACCATCCTGCTCGAGATGTTCACCGCGATCGAACCGCGCCTGATCGACGCGTCCGTGGAGACGCGGTTCCTCGACCGCGCAGAGCCCGAGCGCGCCGAGCGGCACGTCCGCTCGCACTACGCGCTCATCGAGGCCATCCGCTCGCGCGACGTCGAGCAGGCCAGGGAGATCGCGGAGATGCTGCAGGACGGCGCGATCCAGGTGCTCGAGCGCGAGTCCCGCGGCCGGTAGCACCGCCGAAACACCATCACGGAAACAGAAAGGACAATGCCGTGACCGACAACGACCCGTTCGCGCGCCTCCCAGAGGTGCCCTCCTTCGCGGTGACCAGCAGCAGCATCTCCCACGGAGCCGCGCTCGCGCGCGCTCAGCGATCCGGGTTGTTCGGCGTCGCCGGCGGCCGGGACCGCTCGCCGCAGCTCAGCTGGACCGGCGCCCCGGACGGCACGAAGAGCTACGTCGTGACCGTGTACGACCCGGACGCCCCGACCGGCTCCGGCTTCTGGCACTGGGCGGTCGCCGACATCCCGGCCACGACGAACACGCTCGAGGAGGGCGCCGGTGCACCGGACAGCGCCGCGCTCCCCCACGCCGCCCGTCAACTCCGCAACGACGCCGGCCTCTCGCACTACCTTGGCGCCGCCCCACCGGACGGGCACGGACGCCACCGCTACTACATCACCGTCAACGCGCTGGACGTCGAACGCCTCGACATCCCTGACGACGCAACCCCTGCGTTTCTCGGCTTCGCGCTCTCCGAGCACATCGTCGGGCGCGCGGTCCTCATCGGCACCGCAGACGCGTCCGACTGACGCGCACGCATCACACCGGAGAAACGAAGAAGGGCCGCCATTCCTGGCGGCCCTTCCTGTATCCGGTGGAGCTAAGGAGATTCGAACTCCTGACCTCTTCGATGCGCACGAAGCGCGCTACCAACTGCGCCATAGCCCCGGGGAACTGCTCAGCTAGCCTAGCACTCCCGCCGCGCCGAATCGAAATCGAGCACGGCTCAGCTCGCCGCTCGGCGGCGGCGGAGGACGGCGTCCAGGTCGAGCGCGCCGTCGTCGACCGCGTCCACGATGCCCATGCTCGCGAAGCGGCTGGGAACGGGCGCCGCGGGGGTGGGGGCAGCCGCGGCCACCGGCGCTGCCGCGACCGGGAGCTCCTCCGCAACCGCCGGCACCGGACGCAGTCGCACCGGCGCCGGCGCGGCCTCGGTGACGATGTCCGCCGCCTTGCGGTCGAAGTCGGCCCGCGCGGCCGCCCTGCGCAGCTCGGCGGCCGCGTCGACGGAGGCCATCGCCGCCGCGGCGACGGTGCCGGGAGACAGATGCAGCGGCTTCGGGAGCGGGCGCGGGGTCCAGCTCTGGCGCAGCCGCTCCTTGACCGGGATCTCGTCGTGCTGCGCGTCGTCGTAGAGCACGGGCGACACCGGCCGGGCTGCGGGGGCGACCGCGGGTGCGGTCTCCGCGGGGCGCGCGAGCCGGCCGAGCATCCCGAGCGCGGCGACGGCCAGGACGGCGGAGGCGGCCGGCAGCAGCCAGGCGCCGGTGGCGACCATGACGGACGTGCCTGCGATCACGCCGACGACACCGGCGACGAGCAGGAGCGTGGAGAGGGCACGGGCGCGGCGGAGCCGGCGGCGGCGCTGCGGCGAGAGTGTGGGGCGCGCGGCGGACTGCGCGAGCGCGCGGGCCCGCTCGGCGGCCGCGGCACGGGCGGCGCGCTCGACGGCGATCGCCGCGGCGGCGGCCCGCTCCTCCTCCTCGGCCACGCGGCGGCGCTCCTCGGCGATCGCCTGCTCGCGGCGCGCGACGGCCGCGGCCTCGGCGCGCGCCTCGGCCAGGCGACGCTCCTCGGACCGGCGCAGCACCCGCTGGTGCTCCGCGACGGTCCGCGCGTTCGCTTCCACCCGGACCTCGTCTGGCAGCTCGCTCGTCTCGGCGAGGATGCGCAGCGTCTGCTGCAACCGGACGGCGTTGCGCTCCGTCGCCAGGTACTCGCGACGGCGCAGCCACACCGGGATCAGATAGGCCAGCCAGAGGGCGGCCGCGATGGCGACGACCACCCCACCGCCCATCACATCCCCGTTCATGCCTCTACGGTAGGGGGCCGCCCCGCTGGGCCACGGTCGCCGCGCGGGTGTGTTGCGCGGATGGGGACTCTTTCAGCGTTGCCGGGCGACCGGGAGCGGGATGGCAGCGGCCGCCCTGTCCTCCGCTGTGATGGTCGCGGCGTCCTCGGGGACGTTGCCGTCCAGCCAGCGGCGCAGGACCCCCTGAGGGAGTTCCTCCGACACCAGCCCGAACGAGAAGTGGTCGCGCCAGTCCCCGTTGATGTGGATGTAGCGGCGCCGCAGTCCCTCGTATCGGAAGCCGAGCTTCTCGACCACGCGCAGGCTCGGGGCGTTCTCCGGGCGGATGCAGATCTCCATCCGGTGCAGGCCGAGCTGGAAGAAGCAGTAGTCGGTGGCCAGGGCGACCGCGGTCGGCGTGATGTTGCGGCCGGCGAACTCCTCGGCGATCCAGTAGCCGATGGTGGCGCTGGACAGCGAGCCGTACGCGATCGAGGACACGTTGAGCTGGCCGGCGAGCCGGCCGTCGTACTCGACGATGAACGGGAGGCCGTGTCCGGCGCGCGCGTTGGCGAGCAGCGAGCGGATGCTCGCGCGCGTGTCGAACGCGCCCGGCGCGTACGGGCTCGTCGCCTCCCACTGGCGCAGCCAGGAGCGATTGTCGAGGAGCGACCGCTCCAGAGGGCGCGCGTCGCGGAGGCGGATCGGGCGCAACCCGATCCGCCCCTCGCTCAGCGTGGGGATGACGAACGCCACGGCGTGCTCCTTCTATGCCTCGGCCGTCAGCGGGTCGTGTCGGCGACCGACTCGAGCGGCTCGGCCGGCTCGGCCGGCATCTCCTCGACGATCTCCTCCGGCTCGTCCGCCAGGCCGTCCGCGAACGCGCGCAGCCACGGACGCAGCTCGGGGCCGAGGTCCTCGCGGTCCGCCGCCAGCTGCA
The DNA here is from genome assembly GCF_051955155.1 of Leifsonia sp. Lineage (NCBI taxonomy): Bacteria > Bacillati > Actinomycetota > Actinomycetes > Micrococcales > Microbacteriaceae > Leifsonia > Leifsonia sp. Next base: position 15,026 of record NZ_JBQCGZ010000008.1, on the reverse strand, counting down.
CGATCGCCTTGATGTAGTCCAGCCGGTCGCCGGTGTCGTAGCGGCGACCGCGGAACACGACGCCATAGACGCCGCCGGTCCAGTCGGGCGCCTGGGCCATCGACTCGAGGGCGTCGGTCAGCTGGATTTCTCCGCCGCGGCCCGGCTCCGTACGCTCCAGCACGTCGAAGACCTCCGGGCGCAGGATGTAGCGGCCGATAATCGCATAGTTCGAGGGGGCGTCCTCGCGGTTCGGCTTCTCGACGAGGCCGGTGATGCGCACGACGTCCTCCTCACCCGTCTCCTCGACCGCGGCGGCCCCGTACAGGTGGATGGACTCCGGCGGCACCTCCATGAGGGCGACGACGGTCGTGTTGTACCGGTTCTGCACATCCAGCATCTTCGACAGCAGCTCGTCCCGGGCGTCGATGATGTCGTCTCCGAGGAGCACAGCGAACGGCTCCCGGCCGACGTGCATCTTGGCGCGCAGCACGGCGTGGCCGAGGCCCTTGGGGTCGCCCTGGCGCACGTAGTGCAGGTCCGCGAGCGCCGTCGAGTAGTTCACCTTCTCGAGCCGGTCGGTGTCGCCCTTCTTGATGAGGGTCTCCTCGAGCTCGGCGTTGCGGTCGAAGTGGTTCTCGAGGGCGTTCTTGTTGCGCCCGGTCACCATCAGGACGTCGTGCAGACCGGCGTCGACGGCCTCCTCGACCACGTACTGGATGGCGGGCTTGTCGACGACCGGCAGCATTTCCTTGGGCATCGCCTTCGTCGCGGGGAGGAAGCGCGTCCCCAGTCCCGCTGCGGGTATGACTGCTTTCGTGACGTGGTTCACCATGCCGCCTACAGTATCCGCATTCCCGAAGGGTCGCGGAGCGATCTTCTAGGATTGCGCTATGGACTCGGATACTGCCGCCCATCGCAAGCGCGCCCTGCGCGCCGAACTGCGCGAGCGACGACAGAACCTCACGACGACGGAGCGCGACACCGCCACGGCCGGCATCACCCGGCACCTGGTGGACCTCGCGACGGATCTCTCCGCCCGCTCGATCGCCTGCTACCTCTCCACCCCGATCGAGCCGGACACGCGTCCGTTCCTGAACTGGGCGCACGCGCAGGGGCTGCGGGTGCTGCTGCCGATCTCCCGCGAGGACGGCTTGCTGGACTGGACGACGGGTGACGGCGAGACGGAGACCGAGGGCCTGTTCGGGATGCCGGAAGCGGTCGGCGAGCTGCTCGGCCCGATCGCGATCAACGACGTCGACCTCATCCTCATCCCGGCCGCCGCGGTCGACGCGAGCGGGATGCGGATGGGCTGGGGGCGCGGGTATTTCGACGAGACCCTGGGCAGCAGGGAAAAATGTCCCCCGGTGTACGCCGTCCTGTTCGACGGCGAGCTCGTGGACGAGGTCCCGCGCGAGCGTCACGACCAGCCGGTGGACGGCGCGGTGACGCCGACCCGGATCGTCCAGTTCACCTGAAGCACCCGACGACACGGAAGACGATGCCCACCTACTCCTACACCTGCCGTGACTGCGGTCACGCCTTCGACATCCAGCAGGCCTTCACCGACGACGCGCTCACCGTCTGCCCGAACTGCGGCGGCCACCTGCGCAAGGTGTTCGGGACGGTCGGCGTGACGTTCAACGGGTCCGGCTTCTACCGGACCGACTCGCGCGGTGGTACGAAGTCGGGGGGCGGGTCGTCTTCGTCGTCGTCTTCGTCGTCGTCTTCTTCGTCGTCGTCTTCTTCGTCGTCGGGCTCCGGCTCGGCCGCGTAGCGCTCCTCCACCACCAACCGCGAAAGGATCGGCAGTGATCAAGGGGTTCAAAGAGTTCATCCTGCGAGGCAACGTGCTCGACCTAGCGGTCGCGGTCGTCATCGGCGCCGCGTTCACCGCGATCGTCACCTCCATCGTGAACAACCTGATCACCCCGCTGATCAGCTCCTTCTTCAAGGCCGACCAGCTCGACAACGCGCTGATCGTCACGCTTAATGGCTCGCACATCAAGTTCGGCGCGGTGATCGGCTCGATCATCAACTTCCTGATCGTCGCCGTCGTGGTCTACTTCGCGTTCGTCTATCCGCTGAACAAGCTCAAGCAGCGCGCCGAGCGCCTGCGAAGCAAGGGCGTCGTGGAGCCGGACGCGCCGATCACCGAGCTGGACCTCCTCACCGAGATCCGCGACCTCCTGCAGGCCCAGCAGGCCCCGCCGGCTACCCCCGGCAAGCACGCCGACCCCCAGGTCTAGCGGCTCCCGCACCGCGCGCGGGTGTGCGCGTTCGGGACGTTCGGGCCGTGCTCGCGCAGGGCCACACGTACCGCGTGGGGACAGTCGCGGCGGCCCGGGCGCGCGATTGCGGCGCGGCGTCGCGTTTGCACCCCGGCGCCGCACCGCACTCGGTACGCGCGGGCGCACTCACCGGCGCGCGCGACTGTGTGCGCCTTCGGGACGTTCGGGCCGTGCTCGCGCGCGGCCACACGTACCGGGCGAGGATAGTCGCGGCAGCCAGGGCGCGCGACTGCGGCGCGGCGTCACGTTTGCACGCCGGCGCCGCACCGCACTCGGTACACGCGGGCGCACTCACCGGGCTCGCGCAGGGCCACACGTACCGGACGGGGACAGTCACGGCGCCCCGGGCGCGCGATCGCGGCGCGGCGTCACGTTTGCACGCCGGCGCCCCACCGCACTCGGTACACGCGGGCGCACTCACCGGGGCGCGCGAGTGTGCGCGTTCGGGACGTTCGGGCCGTGCTCGAGCAGGGCCACGCGTACCGGGCGAGGACAGTTGCGGTAGCCGGTGACGCGAGTGCGTGCGTTCGGGACGTTCGGGCCGTGCTCGCGCAGGGGCACCCGTACCGGGCGGGGACAGTCACGGCGGCGGGGTGCGGGGCGGGTTACCAGTGCGGGGGGACGTCGCGGCGGAGCTGGTCGTCGTTCGGGGACCAGGCGCCCTCCTCGCGGTCGCGCTCGGGGACCCGCGGGGTCGGGTCGGCGCCCGGCGCACCGTCGCGCTGCACGCGGCGGTGCCGGCGCGCGGGGCGGTCCTCGGAGGGCGTGCTGGTGCTCACCGTTCCAGGCTAACCCGGCTCGGCTCACCGGCCGAGCAGCGGCGGGACGCGCTCAGAGCACCGGCAGCGTGATCGGGGCGGTCTCCGCGCTCGGCTCGCCCGCGCCGATCAGCGCCGCGATGCGGGCGGCGACGGCGTCCGGGTCGGCGAACAGCTCGAAGCTGTGCACGCGGAGGTAGTGCCAGCCGAGCCGGCGCAGCACGTCGGGGCGCAGCCGGAGCGTCTCGCGCAGGCTCCCGCGGTTGACATCGGAGTCCGTCTCCACCACGACCGCGCGGCCCTCGTGCGCGGCGACCAGCGTGAGCTTGCCGCGGTAGCCGAGCTGAACGTCCAGGCCTTTGCGGGCGAGGCGCTTTGCCAGGTCGGCGACCATCGGGTCCGCGTCCGGGCTCAGGTACTCCGGGACCGCCGCCTGCAGCTGGTCGGCCTCGCCGAGCACCTGGGCGAGCGCGGCGATGCCGTGCCGCATCCTGCTCTCGTCGATGTCGTCCGGGCGGAAGCAGGAGACGATGTCCATGCCGCGGCGCGCCCTGGTCATGCCGACCGCGAGCAGGCGGTCGCCGCCCGGCTCGGCGAGGGCGCCGAAGTTCGACAGCAGCCGGCCGTGCGGGGTGCGCCCGTAGCCGATCGAGAAGATGACGCGGTCACGGCTCTGGCCGACGGACTGGTCGAGCGTGACCACCGTGAACGGCTCCGGCCGGTCGCCCAGGATGAAGTCGGCGAGCTCGCTGCGCTTGGCGAACGCGGACAGTACCGCCTGGTTCACGCGCACGGCGTGCCGCTCGCTCGCGGTGATCACCATCAGGGACTCGCGCGGCCGCTCCGTCGCGTGCTTCAGGACGAGCTCGACCACCCTGGCGACCTCGGCGTCCGTGCTCTCCACGGCCCCGGTGTCGCTGTCCGGCATGCCCTGGCCGCCGGTCACGTAGTGCAGCGCGAGGCTGCCGTGGCCGAGATAGGTGCCCGCCCACGGCAGCGAGTCGATCATCCCGCCGTAGAAGCGGCGGTTGACCAGCTCGGCGAGGTCCTCTCCCCCGGCGCGGTAGCTGCGGGTGAGCGTGTAGACCGGCAGCAGCTCGGAGAGCCGGGCCAGGGCGGAGTCCGCGTGCAGCTCGTCCACGTCGGTCGAGCCCGTCGTCGTGCCGTACTCGTGCACGCCGATGTCGAAGCGCGACGGGGTCTGGGTCACCGGGTCGCCGAAGGCGACGATCTGCTTGGCGCGCCGCAGCACGGGGACGCACTCGGCGAGGCTGGCCGCCCCGGCGTCCACCAGGAGCACGGCGTCGAACGCGACGTCCGCGCGGACGTCGGGCACCTCGTACGGCGACACCAGCCAGACCGGCGCGATCGGGCGCGCCAGGTGCGGGGCGGCGTCGTTGAGGGACGCGGCGGTGGGCGTCCCGGACTTCAGCAGCCGCTTGAGCGCTGCAGCCTCGTCCGGCCAGTCGACGATGCCGATCTTCCAGGTCTCGGCGAGCATCCAGGCCAGCTGCTTGCCGGTCGCGGAAGCGTGCGCCTCGTCAACGAGCCGGAAGTCCGCCTCCAGCCGGTCGAGGACGGATGTGTTGCCGCTGAGCAGGGCGCGGTCGCCCGCGAGCAGAGCCTCCAGCACCGACTGCCACCAAGCCAGCTCGAGCTCGGCGCTCACCTGGGTCTCCGGCACGTGGCGGACGGACAGGTCGGAGAGCAGCGGGTCGAGCTCCAGGTCGCGGAGCTGGTCGAGCAGCGCCGTGCGCTCCTGCAGGTTGGCGAGCACCTCGGACTCGGCGGCGAGGCCGGCGATCTGACGCGTCAGCTCGTCGATCGGCAGCGCGGCGAGCGACTGCGGGGTGCCGGTGCGGCGCAGCGGGATGTCCAGGCGCGCGAGGTCCTCGGCGACGCGCTGGAAGGCGACCTGCACGTCCGCGATCCCGACGGGCACCTCCGGCACGACGCCCGCGACGGCGAAGCGGTTCCACAGGATGCGCTGCTGCTGGATGCGCCGCAGGCTCTCGTTGAGGTCGGTCACGTGCACGCCGGGGCGCACGTACTCGAGCGCCAGCTTGCGCAGCCGGCGCCGGTTCGCCCCGGACATCGCCGGGGACTCCCGCCGGGACGCGGTGGCCGCGATCAGCTCGGCGAGCGAGCGGTCGAAGACCGACGGGGTGAACTTGTCGAGCGTCTCGCGCACGTCCAGCAGCAGCCGCAGGTACACGCCGAGCTCGGCGATGGTCTCGAACGGCCGCATCCTGGTCTGGCCGATCAGCGCCTTCGCGCGCTCGATCAGGCGGGGCAGCTCGGCCCGGTTCAGCTTCTTGGCCAGGTCGTGCGCGGCCTTGCCCTCCTCCGTGGTGGAGAAGGAGGCGCCGTACCAGGGCGAGTCGCTCGGCCCGTACCGGAACTCGCCGAGCCGCGCGGAGCGGATCAGCGCGTCGGCGGCCGCGTCGCGGTCCTTCGCCAGCATCTCGATGGCCCGGCGGCCGAGGCGCGCGGTGGTCGACGGCGGGGAGGGCAGAAGGGCAAGCCGGGACAGCTCGCGCAGCGCGTCCAGCACCGACACCCGGAGCACCGGGTCGCGGCGGGCGAGCGCGGCGCGGTAGTCGATGAGGACCTTGCGCAGGCGCACCAGCGCCTCGTCCACGTCGGTGACCTTGGGCTGCGCGGCCTTCTCGTTGCGACCGATCGACTGAATGAGGTCGCGGCGCAGCGTGCGCGGCGTGACCGCGAGGCCGGGCAGGCCGACCTTCGCGAACCGCTGCGCGATGTCCTCGAGGCTGGAGCGGCGCGGGCTGACCACCAGCACGCGCTTGTGCTGGGCGACGAGTGCGCCGATCGCGTTGACGATGGTCTGCGTGCCGCCGGTGCCGGGCAACGTCTTGACGACGAGGGAGTTGCCCGCCGCGATCTGCGCGACGACGTTCTCCTGCTCCTCGTCCGCGTCCAGCAGCAGCGAGTCGGTGGCGGGCGGGCGCTCGTCCTGGCGGATCGGCTCGACCGGGTTGAAGGCGCTCTCGATGGCGGTGCGCGCGGTCGGGTTGCCGGCCAGCGCATCCAGGAGCGGGGTGTCCAGGTCCTCTGCCTCGGCGCGGAGCGCCGGCGCGACGTCGGCGAACGAGGAGACGACGAGCCGTGGCAGCACGTTGAACCAGGGCAGGTGCGAGGTCAGGCCGCGCAGGCGGTCGATGACCGGCTGCGGCTTGAAGGCGCCGTTGTCGAGCGCGAGCGCGACGAACGCGTCCGCGTCCAGGGTGATCTGGAACTGCTCGGCGAGGGCACGGGAAAGTTCGGGGTTCAGGAACGGCTGGCCCTTGAGCTTGAGCTCGAAGTCGCGGCCGTAGCGGCGGATGGCGAGCGGGCGCAGCAGGATCGGGGCGCTGTACTCCTCGGTTCCGTGCCGCCACTGGGCGAGGCCGATCGCGAGGTGCACGGACTCGATGCCGCGCACAGAGCGCAGCTCGATGCCCTTCGCGGTGATGGCGTTCGCGGCGGCGCGCGCGGTGCGCAGCGCCAGCTCGTCACGGATCAGGCTGGACAGCAGCGTGCTGCGGCCGGTGATGAACTGCGGAAGGCCGCCGGGGTGCGTCGTGCTCAGCTCGATGCGGGTGCGCGGGCTGTCCTCGAAGTGCAGCAGCGGCGAGACACCGCCGATCGCGGCGATCTCCTCGCGCCACTTCCGCCAGACCGGCTCGGCGATGTTGCCGGCGACGAGGCCGGGATCGCCCAGGCTCAGCGAGTGCGGAGCGGTCGTGTTGGAGGCCGGTCGCATGGCGTCGCCGTCAGGCACGTCCGACGCCATGTCGTCGTCCTCGCTCTTCCTATCCAGTCGCCACACACCGACACCCTACGTGCCGAAGCGCAAAACCCTCGGCAACTCCGGCGGGTTTTCGCAGCAAAACGGCCAGCCACGGGGTGCCGGCCGCACTTCGGCCCCCGCAACTCGTCCCGTTGCCGCTCGCGACTCGTCACGAATGCATGCCGCTCGTGACGAACCACGCGCGTTCGTGACGAATGGATGCGGCGGCCGGGACGGCTAGGTGTCCCGGCCCCCGGGCCGCGGGGCGACCGTGCGGGAGCCGAGGAAGACGATCGCGATCAGCCCGCACAGCAGATAGAGGGACGCCTGCGCATCCAGTACGGGGACCACGTCGAAGAGTTCCGCGAGCACGCCGCCCGCGAGCAGGCCGATCCCCTGGGCGGCGCCCGCCAGCGTCGTCATGGCCGCGATCACCCGGCCGAGCCTGCCGCCCGTCGTCACGGTCTGGACGAGCGTGATCTCGCCCGTGGCGGTCGCGACGGCTGGGACGCCCATCGCCACGAACAGGGCGGCGTAGACCCAGACGGCCGTCGTCACCGGCGCGAGGTTCCAGGTCAGCAGCGAGAGAGCGCCGAACACGAGGTAGCCGACCCCGACCAGGACGCGGGAGCTCAGCCGGCGCAGCAGGACGCCGGTGAGGAGCCCGCCGAGGACACCGCCGATCGCCTGGACGCCGCGCAGCAGGCCGACCTCCGGATCGCCGGCGCCGAGCTCCTGCGTGACGTAGACGATGAAGAGGACGAGGAAGAGCCCCTGGGCCACGCTGCCCAGCGCGGTGACGACGGCGATCGTGCGCAGCGTCCGCGACCGCACGATCTCGCCGAGCCCCTCCAGCCACTGCCGGAACAGCCGGCGCTCGGCCGCGGGGAGGTCGTCGCGCGCCGCCGTCGCCGCCGGCCGCTGCGGCCGGCTGAGCGCGACGAGCAGCGCCGTGACCAGGAACGTCGCCGCATCCACCACGACCACGCCGGGCAGGCCGAGCGTGGCGAAGGCGAGGCCGCCGAGCGGCGAGCCGATCAGCCGCGCGAGATTGTCGCTGACGGCGATGAGCGCGTTCGCCCGCCCGAGGTCGCGCGTCTCGACCAGGCTCGGGACCAGCGCCTGGCGCGCGGGGTTGATCACGCCGCCCAGGCACGCCTGGACCGCGGCGACGGCGTAGACGATCCCCATCCGGTCCGCGCTCGCGGCCAGCAGCGGCAGCAGCGCGACGCCCTGGAGCAGCGCGGTGACCACCATCGTCCGTCGGTGGTCCCAGCGGTCGACGAGCACGCCGAGGAACGAGCCGGCGAGCAGCATCGGGATGAGCTCGGCCAGGAACACGGTGGACGCCCCGAGCGCCGACCCCGTCACCGAGAACGCGAACAGCGGCAGGGCGATCATCAGCAGCCAGTCGCCGGTGTCGGAGACGAGGCCGGCCGACCAGATCAGCGCGAAGTCGCGGCGCAGCAGCGGCGAGCGCGTGCGCGCGGCGGCGGTCGTCCCGGTCATGGCGCGTCCGGGTGCCGGAAGGCGTTCAGGTGCAGGGCGACGACCGCGCTGTCGTCGGGGGCGTCCGCGCGGGTGAGCGCGATGTACGGCCGGATCAGCGCATCCAGCTTCTCCCCCAGCTCGCGCAGCTCGTCCGGCGCGATCCGCAGGGCGTACGCGGAGAGGATGCTGGCGTCCCGCCACTCGGCGGGCAGGTCGTCGCGCTGCGCGATCGCGCGGTGCACGCGGTCGGCCTCCTCGTCCACCTGGCGGTCGGCGAGGAATCGCTCCGTGGTGTCGGTGCCGAGCCGGAAGGCGGGGTCGCCGGTGCGGCCGAACTGCAGGCCGGTGGAGGTGGTCCGCCAGGGCCGCTCGCGGCCGTCCTCCGCCTCCACCCGCTCGACCAGGCCGAACTTGGCGAGCGCGCGCAGGTGGTAGCTGCAGTTGGACGCGGTGGAGCCGACGACCTCGGCGCACTCGCTCGCGGTCCGCGGGCCGAACGCGAGCAGATAGTCGAGCAGGGCGAGGCGGAGCGGGTGCGCCAGCGCGCGCAGCGCCCGCGGATCGCTGACCGTGCTCCGGCGCTCGGGACGCGATGTGAAAGACATGTTTCAGATTGTGCGCGCCCGACTCTTTCACGTCAAGCGGGAATGCCCGTCGCCTCCCCGTGTTGTTGTCACGTGTGAACGAACCCACCCGAGCCGGCGTCGGCTTCCGCTCCGAGCGGGGCCCCATCCTGATCGCCCTGATGCTGACGACGGGGCTCGTGGCCATCGACGCGACCATCCTGGCCACGGCGGTCCCGTCGATCGTGAGCGACCTGGGCGGGTTCGCGCAGTTCCCGTGGCTGTTCTCCATCTACCTGCTGGCGCAGGCGGTGTCGGTCCCGGTGTACGCGAAGCTCTCCGACACACTCGGGCGCAAGCCGATCGTCCTCGTCGGCATCGGGCTCTTCCTGCTCGGCTCGATCCTCTGCGGGTTCGCCTGGAGCATGCCCGCGCTGATCGCGTTCCGCGCCATCCAGGGCCTCGGCGCCGGCGCCATCCAGCCGATGTCGATGACCATCGCCGGCGACATCTACACCGTGGCCGAGCGGGCGAAGACTCAGGGCTATCTCGCCAGCGTGTGGGCGATATCCTCCGTCGTCGGCCCGACGCTCGGCGGCGTCTTCTCACAGTTCCTGTCGTGGCGGTGGATCTTCTTCGTCAACATCCCGCTCTGCATCCTGGCGGCGTGGATGCTGATCCGCAGCTTCCACGAGTCCGTCGAACGCCGCAGGCACCGCATCGACTACACCGGCTCGATCCTGCTCACCGGCGGGATGACGCTGATCATCCTCGCGGTGCTCGAGGGCGGGCAAGCGTGGGCGTGGAACTCCGTGTGGAGCATCGGCGCGTTCACGCTCGGCGCACTGCTGCTGGTGGCGTTCGCGCTCGTGGAGCGGCGCGCGGCGGAGCCGGTGATGCCGCTGTGGGTGTTCTCGCGGCGGCTGCTGGTGACGACCACGCTGATCTCGCTCGGCGTCGGCGCGATCCTGATCGGGCTCACCTCGTACGTGCCGACCTATCTGGAGGGCACCATCGGCGTGCCGCCGATCGTCTCCGGCCTCGCGGTCGCGGCGCTCACACTCGGCTGGCCGATCGCCGCGAGCCTGTCCGGACGGTTCTACCTGCGCATCGGCTTCCGCAGCACCGCGCTGCTCGGCACCAGCATCGCGATCGTCGGGACCGCGGTGCTCGCGGCGACCTCCACGCATCCCAGCGTGTTCTTCGTGGCGCTCAGCTGCTTCGTCGCCGGGCTCGGGATGGGCCTGATCGCGACCCCGACGCTGATCGCCGCGCAGTCGAGCGTCCCGTGGAACGAACGCGGCGTCGTCACGGGCACCAACATGTTCGCGCGGTCGATCGGCAGCGCTGTGGGCGTCGCGGTGTTCGGCGCGATCGCGAACGCGATCATCGGAGCGTCCGCCTCCGGAGCGCACGATCCTGCGGCCGTGCAGGGCGCGTCGACCGCGGTGTTCGTCGCGGTCGCCGTGGCGGCGGTGCTGACCATCGTCGCCGGGCTCGCCATGCCGCGCTCGCGCGTCGAGGACGTCGAGGTCGGCCGCAGCGCCGCGCCGGCCGAGTAGCGCACCCGCGCGTCACCCGCCGCCTGCCCGCCCGCTGCTAGGCACATTTGTGCCAAATCTCGACTGCGCCCCGCGCCGTGCCGCGATTTGTGCCAAATCTCGGCTGCGCCCCGCGCCGCGCCGCGAATTGTGCCAAATGTCGGCTGCGGTGACCGCGTGGTAATGTGGTCGGACCACATGGTCGGACCACAGGAGGCGCGATGACCGCGGAGCCGCGGGCCTGGGAGGGCGTGCTCGCCCACATCGAGGCGCAGCTCGTCGACGGCCGCCTGCGGCCCGGCGACCACCTCCCCGCCGAGCGTGCGCTCTCCGCCGAGCTGGGCGTCGCGCGCTCCAGCGTCCGCGAAGCGATCCGGGTGCTGGAGGCGATGGGTCTCGTGCGCACGCAGACCGGCTCCGGCCCGAGCTCCGGTGCCATCATCGTCGCGAGGCCCGGCGGCGGGATGCAGGCGCTGATGCGGCTGCAGGTCGCCGCGCACGGCTTCCCAGTCGCCGACGTCGTCCGCACCCGTCTCCTGCTGGAGACCGCCGTCGCCGCCGACCTCGCCGAGCGCGCGACCGCCGTGTCCGCCGACCTCGCCGACGCGCGCCAGCTGCTGGACGCCATGGACGACCCCGCGCTCACGCCGCAGGAGTTCCTCGCGCTCGACGCCCAGTTCCACCTGTCCCTCGCCGAGGCCTCCGGCAACACCGTCGTCGCCGCCACCATGTCCGGCCTGCGCAGCTCCATCGAGGGCTACGTGCTCGCCGGGCTCGCCCGCATCCCGGTGTGGGAGGACATGGCGACCCGGCTGCGGGCCGAGCACCGCGCCGTGATCGCGGCGATCGCCGCCGGCGACGCCGCGGCGGCGCGCACCGGCATCCACGACCACATCAGCGGCTACTACCGCGATGCGTCCCCGTCCGAACCCGTCCACGAACCCCGTTAGGCAGCACATGGTCACACGACAGCTCCCCAAGCCCGCCGAGCTCCTGGAACTGATGACGTTCAAGAAGCCGGAGCTCAACGCCAAGAAGCGCCGGCTGGATGCGGCCCTCACCATCGAGGACCTGCAGCGCATCGCCCGCCGGCGCACCCCCAAGGCGGCCTTCGACTACACCGAGGGCGCCGCCGAGGGCGAGCTCTCGCTCGCCCGCGCCCGGCAGGCGTTCCAGGACATCGAGTTCCACCCGTCGATCCTGCGCGACGTCTCCACCGTCGACACCTCGTGCGAGATCTGGGGCGGCAGCTCCGCGCTCCCGTTCGGGATCGCGCCGACCGGCTTCACTCGGCTCATGCAGACCGAGGGCGAGGTCGCCGGGGCCGGCGCCGCGGGAGCCGCGGGCATCCCGTTCACGCTCTCCACGCTCGGCACCACCTCGATCGAGGGCGTGAAGGCGGCGAACCCGGCCGGCCGCAACTGGTTCCAGCTGTACGTGATGCGCGACCGCGAGATCTCCTACGAGCTGGTCAGGCGCGCAGCCGCGAACGGCTTCGACACCCTGTTCTTCACCGTGGACACCCCGGTCGCGGGCGCGCGCCTGCGCGACAAGCGCAACGGCTTCTCGATCCCGCCGCAGCTGACGCTCGGGACCATCGTCAACGCGATCCCGCGGCCGTGGTGGTGGTACGACTTCCTGACGACCCCGAAGCTCGAGTTCGCGTCGCTGTCCTCCACCGGCGGCACCGTCGGCGAGCTGCTGGACGCGGCGATGGACCCGTCGATCAGCTTCGCCGACCTGGACGTCATCCGCGGCATGTGGCCGGGCAAGATCGTGGTCAAGGGCGTGCAGAACGTCGAGGACTCGCGCACGCTCGTCGACCTGGGCGTGGACGGCATCGTGCTCTCCAACCACGGCGGCCGCCAGCTGGACCGCGCGCCCATCCCGTTCCACCTGCTCCCCCAGGTGGTCGACGCCGTGGGCGACCGCACCGAGATCGCGATCGACACCGGCATCATGAACGGCGCGGACATCGTCGCCGCGTACGCGCTCGGCGCCAAGTTCACGCTGATCGGCCGCGCCTACCTGTACGGGCTGATGGCCGGAGGCCGCGCGGGCGTCGACCGCACCATCCAGATCCTCCGCGACCAGATCGTGCGCACCATGAAGCTGCTGGAGGTGCCGACGCTCGCCGACCTGACCCCGGCGCACGTCACCCAGCTGCAGCGGCTGGTGCCGGTGGCAGGTCACTCGCAGGCGACGCCGTCCCCGTCCCTGTCGAGGTCGTAGATGTCCTGACCGACGACGCGGACCGGCCCTGCCACATAGGCGGGGCCGTTTCCGCTTCCGCCGGCGCAGTCGACGTCCGAGGCGATCGGGACGCACGCGCCGGTGTAGTTCGGGTCGCACGATGCCGGGGCCTCGGCCGCCGGCGCCTGGGCGGGCGGCTCCGCGGCGGCCGGCGCCTGCCGGGTGCCGACACTGGTGACCTGGTCGACGGGCGCCTTCGTGACGGTGTCCGAGATCAGCTCGCGCGACGTCTCGACGCCGTCCGTCGTCGTCACGCGGTACGTCTTGGTCCTGACGCCGGCCACGCCCGCCGTCATCACCGCGCTCGTCCCGGCGTCACGGTTCGCGTCCTCCACGGTCTTCGCGGCGAACGGCACCGCCTCCGTCTCCGTGACGGTGCTCGTCTCGACGACCGGCGTCGGCGTCGCCGGCGCGCTCGACTCCTCCGAGAAGCCCGCGGTAGCGACCGTCCGGTGCTCCTCGGCCGGCCGGCTGCCTGCCGCCGCGGCCGAGACACCGATCACGATGGCCAGCGCTGCACCGACGCCGACCGCCGCCCACCCCTTGCGTCCGAGCGTCCTGATGCCCACGATCCCTCCGATCCTCGCCGGCGAGTATTCCGGCCGGTCGGAGTCGCGCACAACGTCCCCATCAGAGGGACGGACGCCTCACACCGGGCGGTGCGTCACCATCACGAACTCGTTGTAGCGGAACGCCCTGCCCGCGAAGCGCGGCAGCGGGAAGCTGAACTGGCGGTCGACCGTGAGGCCGGTCGCCGCGCTCAGTCGCCGCAGGCCGGCGAAGTCGGTGAAGGTGATGTGGGTCGGGTCGCTCGCGAAGCCGCCCTCCTGCGGGGTGATGAAGCAGACCTTCCCGCCCGGCTTCAGGTAGGGCAGGTACTCCTTCACGAGCCAGACGCCGTAGTCGGGGGACACGTGCTCGATCACGTGGGCGAAGAGCAGCGAGTCGAACGCACCGGGGACGGCGTAGCCGCTGTCCGGGAACTCGGCGCTCGTGAACGCGGTGAGGCCGCGGGAGCGCGCGATCGCGATCGAGTCGGCGTTGTGGTCGACGCCGACGCTGTCGTTGGCGAGGTGCGCGAGGTTGCGGCCGAGGCCGCAGCCGACGTCGAGCGCGCGGCCGAGGCCGAGCCGGCGGATGTTCCAGCGGTACGGCGCCTGCACGTTCAGCAGCCGCCGCCAGCGAGCGCCCTCCAGTCGGTTGAGCCTCTCCGCGTAGTCGGCGGCCGCGGTGTCGGCTCCGTCGCTCCGGTCGTCCTGATCGCCTGTCGTCATCGGGCCGTCTCGCTCGTGGTCACGCCCCCTACGCTATGCCAGCGGCTCAGCGCATCCAAAGCTATTTCCCCATACGATCGTCAGGGAAACTGTCGGCCGTCGAATGGAACAAACACCAATGGCTACTGGTAAGGGTGCCTCGGGCCCGTCGAAGCGCGACCGCCGCGAGGAGGCGCGCGAGACCGCCAGGAGGATGCGCGAGGAGGCGGCCAAGAAGGCCAAGCGCCGCAAGGTCATCGTGCAGAGCTCGGTCATCGTCGGGATCGTGGCCGTGCTCGCCATCGTCGGCGTCGTGATCTTCACGAGCGTCAGCGCCTCCAGCAACGTGGCGAACCCGAAGAACATGCTCAGCGGCGGCCTGCTGCTGACGAAGTCGGACCAGGCGGTCACCACCCCCGCGATCGCCTCCGGCGCGCAGCCCACCCCGACCAAGCAGACCCTCGACGGCAAGACCGCGCACATCCAGATCTGGCTGGACTACCAGTGCCCGTACTGCAACGAGTTCGAGACCACGAACGCGCCGCAGATCAAGCAGATGCTCGACGAGGGCAGTGCGACCCTGGAGATCCACCCGGTCGCCATCCTCGACAGCGCGAAGAACAACCAGTACTCGACCCGCTCCGCCGCGGCGATGGCGTGCCTGGCGAGCGAGCAGCCGGACAAGTTCTTCGACATCAACAGCGCGCTGTTCGCCAAGCAGCCGGACGAGTCGACGGGCACCGGCCTCACCAACGCCGAGATCCTGACGATCTTCAAGGACAACGGCGTCGACTCGAAGACCATCACCGACTGCGTCAACAAGCAGACCTACGAGAAGTTCATCACCAACCGCACCAACGACGCCGTCGCCGACAAGCAGCTGGCGGGCCCGCAGGGCGGCTTCGGCACCCCGACCGTCTTCGTCAACGGCGAGCGCTACCAGGGCGGCTTCACCAACGCGGAGCAGTTCGCGGCGTTCGTGGCGGCCGCGGTCAAGGACGCGGGCAGCAGCGGCTCGGTGACCTTCCCGACGCCGACCCCGTCGAAGTAGGACCCCGGCAGGACCCGTCGAAGGGGGGCGCACCCCCGATGGGCCCCCGACTT
>NZ_JBQCGZ010000007.1:0-8609 GCF_051955155.1 Leifsonia sp. | reverse complement strand
TCGCGAGCGTCTCCTCCAGCCAGGTGCGCATGCGCATGATCTCGTTCGCCTGGATCTCGATGTCCGACGCCTGGCCCTGGCCGGCCTGGCCGACGGCCGGCTGGTGGATCAGGATGCGCGCGTTCGGCAGTGCGAGGCGCTGGCCGGGCGTCCCGGCGGCGGTGAGCACCGCCGCGGCGGAGGCCGCCTGGCCGAGCACGACCGTCTGGATCTGCGGACGGATGTACTGCATCGTGTCGTAGATCGCCGTCATGGCCGTGAACGAGCCGCCGGGCGAGTTGATGTACATGACGATGTCGCGGTCGGGGTCCTGGCTCTCGAGAACGAGCAGCTGGGCCATGATGTCGTCGGCCGATGCGTCGTCCACCTGGACGCCGAGGAAGATGATGCGGTCCTCGAACAGCTTGGCGTACGGGTCCTGACGCTTGTAGCCGTAGGCGGTGCGCTCCTCGAAGCTGGGCAGGATGTAGCGGGCGCCAGGCGCCTGCACGCCGCCTGCGGCCTGACCGCCGAGCATAGGGATGTTCATTTCGTTGGTCCTCGTCCTTCTCGCGGTCCTACTTGGTCTCCTGGTCGGTCCCGCCGCCGCCCGCGACGTCGAGAGCCGACTCGCGGATGTGGTCGACGAAGCCGTAGTCGAGCGCCTCCTGCGCGGTGAACCAGCGGTCGCGGTCGCCGTCGGCGTTGATCTGCTCGACGGACTTGCCGGTCGCGGAGGCCGTGATCTCGGCCAGTCGCTTCTTCATGTCGAGGATCAGCTGCGCCTGCGTCTGGATGTCGCTCGCGGTGCCGCCGAAGCCGCCGTGCGGCTGGTGCAGCAGGACGCGCGCGTTGGGCGTGATGTACCGCTTGCCCTTGGTGCCGGCGGTCAGCAGCAGCTGGCCCATCGAGGCCGCCATGCCGATGCCGACCGTGACGATGTCGTTCGGGACGAACTGCATGGTGTCGTAGATGGCCATACCGGCCGTGATCGAGCCGCCGGGCGAGTTGATGTAGAGGTAGATGTCGCGCTTCGGGTCCTCTGCGGCCAGGAGCAGCAGCTTCGCGGCGATCTCGTTCGCGTTCTCGTCCCGGACCTCGGAACCGAGCCAGATGATTCGGTCCTTCAGCAGTCTGTCGAAAACACTGGGCTGGATACCCATGTCGGCCATGTTCGCTCCGTTTCCTTTGTCGCTTGGAAATGAATCTATCGGAGGGTTTCCGGCATTTCGGCGCTGTTCGCCGTGGGCAGATACAGTGTCGCGGCGCGTGCTCAGCCGAGCGCGAGCAGAGCGACCCCGCCCAGCACGACGGCCGATCCGGCCAGGCGCTGCAGCGGCCGCGGCTCGCCGAGCAGCAGCCAGCCGGCGAGGCTGACCAGGACGACGGACAGCTCCCGCGCCGGCGCGACGAGCGAGACCGGCGCGAGCGTCATGGCGCTGAGTACGAGGATGTACGACAGCGGCGAGAGCACGCCGACCACGATCACCTGCCGCCGGTAGTCGCGCCAGGCGGCGCGCACCTCCGCGCGCCTGGCGACCGCGATCGGCGCGAGCAGCACGATCTCCCCCAGCGAGCAGCCCACCATGAACGCGACGGGCGAGACGCCGAGGTCGTTGACGGTGAACGCATCCCACAGCGTGTACACGGCGATGGTGACGCCGGTGAGCAGCCCGTACAGGATGCCGGGGCCGAGCAGCAGACGGGCGCGCCCCCGTCCGCTCCCACCAGGCACGGACGCCGGCGCGCCGGTGCTGAGGCCGATCCCGACGATCCCGGCCACGACGACAGCGGCCCCGGCCAGGGCGAGCGCGGACGGGTGCTCGCCGAACAGCAGGATCGCGAACACGACCGAGAGCAGCGGTCCCGTCCCGCGCGCCATCGGGTAGACCACGGACAGGTCGCCGTGCCGGTAGCCGCGCTGCAGCACCCACATGTAGCCGACGTGGATGATCGCGGAGACGCCGGCGCCGACGGCCAGCCAGCGCAGGTCGGCGCCCGAGAGCGCCAGGTCCACACCGGCCGCGGGCAGCCAGAGCACGGTCGAGGCGACCGCGCCGAGGAAGATGAACGGGACGCCGCTGGCGCTGGCGCGCTTGGACGCGAGGTTCCAGCTCGCGTGGCAGAACGCGGCGATCACGACGAGCAGCAGGGCGACGGGCGACATAAGGATCCTCTCCCCCGTCGCGTGGGCGCGACGGAGCGGATCCTCCGGGCTTTTGTCCTGTCAGATGACGGGGCGCGGCGCGCTCCCGTGGTGCCGCTCGGACCAGTCCTCCCGCCGGGGCGGGAACGGAACCCTAGGCACTGTCGGGATCAGCCTAGCGGTCGCCGCGCGAGCGTCCGCCTCGTGGCGTGACGGGCGCGAGTGAACAACGCGCGAACGATCGGCGAAGCCCGGGAGGGTCAGCTGTCCTCCAGCTCGGCCGCATAGGCGGCGACGGCGCGTCCGTAGCGGGGCAGACGCTGTGCGAGCGCGTCGAGGGCCTCGCGCAGAGCCGCGGCGGGGAGGCCGGAGTCGAACAGGGCGAGCGCGGCGAACGCGTGGGCTGCGCCGGCGAGTTCGTGGCCCGGATGCTCCTGCAGGAGGTCGCGCAGCATCCCGAGCGCTTCCTCCGGGCGGTCGAGGTTGCGCAGGGTGCTCGCGAGCTGGATGATCGCCTGGCCGCGCTGCGGCTCGGCGAGGCCCGCATCCAGCGCAGCACGGTAGAGCGGCTCCGCCTCGGCCTCACGGCCCGCGAAATCACGGGCGCCCGCCGCTTCGAACAGGGCGATCGGGTCGCCGGAGTCGCGTTCTGCCACGAGGGCGTCGATCGCGGCCACCGTCTCCTGCTCGTCGCGCTCCCCCGCCGCGTGCCAGACCGCGTCGATGCGCTCCTGCCAGTCGTCCATCCGTGTGCCCTCCCGTCGTCCCGCCGAACGCACGAGAGGCCGGGCCCACGCGGGACCCGGCCTCTCACACGATGCGACCTACTTGTCGGCCGCCTTCTTCTTGGCGGCGGCCTTCTTCTTCGGCTTCTCCTCGGCGGCGGGCTCCTCGGCGGGGACCTCGTCCGCGGCCTGCTCGGCAGCCGGCTGCTCCTCGGCAGCAGCGGCGGCGTCGGCGTCATCCTCCTCCGGGAGGGCGATGAACTCGGTCAGGTCGACCTTCGCACCGTTGGTGTCGACGACCTCGACCTTGCCCAGGATGACCGCGAGCGCCTTGTTGCGGGCGACCTCGCCGACCATCGAGGGGATCTGGCCGTTCTCGCTGAGGATCTTGACGAACTCGTTCGGGTCCATGCCGTACTGGGCGGCGCCCTGCACGAGGTACTGGGTGAGCTCGTCCTGGCTGACCTTGATGTCCTCGCCCTGCGCGACCTCGTCGAGGAGGATCTGCGTGCGGAAGGTCTTCTCGCTGGACTCCTTGACCTCGGCGCGGTGCACGTCGTCCTCGAGACGGTTCTCCTGCTCGAGGTGACGGTGCACCTCGTCCTCGACGAGCTGCTCCGGGACCGGGATCTCGACAAGCTCGAGCAGCTTGTCGACCAGCTGGTCGCGCGCCGCGGTGCCCTGGCCGAACGCCTTCGCGCGCTCGACCTGCGTGCGCAGGCTCTGGCGCAGCTCGCCGATGGTGTCGAACTCGCTCGCGATCTGGGCGAAGTCGTCGTCCGCCTCCGGCAGCTCGCGCTCCTTGACGGCGTTCAGCGTGACGGTGATCTGCGCGTTCTCGCCCTCGTGGTCGCCGCCCATGAGCGGGGCCTCGAAGGTGGTGGTCTCGCCGGCGGTGAGGGTCTCGAGCGCCTCGTCGATGCCGTCGATGAGCTCGCCGGAGCCGATCTCGTAGGAGATGTTCGCGGCGGTGTCGACCTCCTCGCCGCCGATGACGGCGACCAGGTCGATCTGCGCGAAGTCGCCCTTCTTGGCGGGACGGTCCACGGTCACGAGCGTGCCGAAGCGGCTGCGCAGGCGGTCCAGCTCCTCCTCGACGTCGTCGACGCCGACCTCGGCCGCGTCGACCGTGATCGTGATGTCGTCGAAGGCAGGGAGGGTGACCTCGGGGCGGACGTCCACCTCGATGGTCAGCAGCAGGTCGCCCGAGAAGTCCTTCTCGTTCGGCCACTCGGTGATGTCGGCCTCCGGACGGCCGAGCGGGCGCACGTCGTTCTCCTCGACGGCGCGACGGTAGAAGCCGTCCAGGCCCTCGTTGACCGCGTGCTCCAGGACGGCGGCCTTGCCGACCCGCTGGTCGATGATGGGCGGCGGCACCTTGCCCTTGCGGAAACCGGGGATGGTCACCTGCTCGGCGATGTGCTCGTACGCGTGGTTGATGGACGGCTTCAGCTCCTCCGGCGTCACCGAGATGGTGAGCTTGGTGCGGGTGGGGCTGAGCTTCTCGACCGTGGTCTTCACGATGTCTGGGTTCTCCTGAATGTTCGAACGATGGTCTACTCGCAAGGAACGAGGTCCTCGTCGGGGCGACAGGATTCGAACCTGCGACCTCCCGCTCCCAAAGCGGGCGCTCTAGCCAAGCTGAGCTACGCCCCGGCTTCAGCGGTGCGAAAGACCACGCGCAAGTCTACTGCACGCGGGCGCGGGCCCGTTATGTACTACGATGGTCGTCGGCCGTCCGCCAGGGCGGCTTCGGGGATGTAGCTCAATGGTAGAGCCTCAGTCTTCCAAACTGATTACGCGGGTTCGATTCCCGTCATCCCCTCCAGAACAGGAAAACCGCTGGGATCTCGCTCGATCCGCAGCGGTTTTCCTGTGTTCGGGGGCCGGAGCCCTCGTGGCTCAGCGGTAGACGTCCCAGCCGGTGCCGATGGTGGTGGCGGTCGACGAGAAGCCGGCGGTGAGGTTGCCGCCGTCGCCGGTGCCCGCGTAGAAGTAGACGGTTCCCGACGGCGTGACGCCGACGAGATCGTTCTTGCCGTCGCCGTTCACGTCGCCTACGCCGGCCACCGAAGTAAAGCCGTTCCAGCCACTGCCGATGACGACTGGGCTCGCGAAGGTTCCGGTCGCGCTGACCGTGCCGGTCCCTCGGTACAGGGACAGCGCGCCGTCCGACGTCCGCACGATCAGGTCCGGCTTGCCGTCGCCTGTGAAGTCGCCCGGCCCGATCAGGGACGAGGAGCTGTTCCAGCCGGAACCGATCTGCTGGGCGGGCTTGTAGCCCTCCGCGGTGGTGCTCACGACCCCGGTGCCTGCATAGAACATCGCGGTGCCGTCCGGCCGGACGGCGACCATGTCCTGCTTGCCGTCGCCGTTCAGGTCTCCGACGCCGACGACCGATGAGTAGACGTTCCAGCCGCGGCCCACCTGCACGCCCGGCTTGTAGCCGGACGAGGTCACCGACGAGCTGATCGATCCGGTGCCTGCGTAGAACCAGAAGGTGCCGTCGGCACGGATGCCGAGCAGGTCCGGCTTTCCGTCGCCGTTGTAGTCGCCGACCCCGACCAGGCGGGAGTAGACGTTCCAGCCCCAGCCGATCTTCACCGGGGCGCCGAAGACGTCGCTCGTGCCCGTGCCGGGGCGGAAGGACAGCGTCCCGTCCGTGCCCACGGTGAGGACGTCGCGCTTGCCGTCGCCGTTGAAGTCGCCGACCGGGATGACCTGGGCGGTCCCCGGCCACGTCGAGGCGAGCGCGGACCCGGTCTTGTAACCTTCGCTGCCGAGCGCGGCTCCGCTGATGAACCGGAGCGCGCCGCCGACAGTGCGGTCCAGGAGGTCGGGGGTGCCGTCGCCGTTGAAGTCGCCGGGCGCCGCGAACATGTCCGTGGAGCTGACGCCGGGCAGGGTCATGGGCGCGGCGGGCTTGTACCACGGCGCGGCCCTCGTACCCGAGTAGAACCCGGCCGAGCCGTCGGCGCGGATGCCGAGCAGGTCGGGCTTGCCGTCCTTGTCCAGGTCGCCGATCCCGAGAACCGTCTGATACGTGTCCCACGAGCTGCCGATCTGCACCGGCGCGGAGAAGATGTTGCCCGCCGTCGCGTTGCCAGTGCCGGCGAGGAGCCACAGCGTCCCGTCCGGCTTCACGCCGATGACGTCCGCCCTCTTGTCGCCGGTGAAGTCCCCGACCCCCTGCAGCTGCTTGTACTGGTTGTAGCCGGTGCCCACCTGGACTGCGGGCGCGTAGCCCTGGCTGCTCGCACTCACGGTGCCGGTGCCCGCGTAGAACATCAGCGTGCCGTCCGGCTTCCTCGCGAGCAGGTCCGGTTTGCCGTCGCCGTTCAGGTCGCCTGCGCCGACCAGGACGTCGTACGCGCCCCAACCCGTCCCGATCTGCTGGCCGGAGCGATAGCCGGAGCTCATGCCCGTGACGCTCCCGGTTCCGCCGTAGAACCACAGCGTGCCGTCGTAGCGCCGCCCGATCAGGTCCGGCTTGCGGTCGCCGTCGAAATCGCCGACGCCGACCACGCCGCTGATCATCGGCTGGATGATCGGTCCGTTCGCGGCGAACTGCTGCAGGTTCGCGAGCGTTCCGTTGAACGTGTCCTGGTCGCCGGGGAAGACACCGGAGCTGGCGTACTGCCAGATCGAGTAGTTCGCCCAGCCGGCCGGCAGAGTGCCGGCGCCGGAGGCGAGGTTGGAGGGGTAGCGCGCGATGAACAGCGGGTTGGCGCCGAAGCCGGCGTTGTTGCCCGTGCATCGCGTCCACCAGTCCGTGGTGGAGTAGATGGCGGGGAGACGGCCGGTGCGCGTCAGGATCGTGTTCGAGAAGTCACGGATCCACGACACCATCTGCGCGGCGGTCATGCCGTAACAGGTGGCGCCGTACGGGTTGTACTCGATGTCGAGCAGCGGGGGCAGCGTGCGGCCGTCCGCGCTCCAGCCTCCCCCGTTGTTCACGAAGTAGTTGGCCTGGGCCGCTCCGGACGAGGTGTTCGGTGTTGCGAAGTGGTAGGCGCCATGCATGAGACCGGCCGCGTACGAGTCGTTGTACTGCTCGGCGAACTGGCTGCTCTTGTAGTCGGTGGCCTCCGTCGCTTTCACATAGACGAACTTCGCGCCGTTGGCCGCGATGGTGCGCCAGTCCGCGGCGGTCAGAACCTGCCAGCCGCTCACGTCCAGGCCGGGGATTCCGGGCGGGAAGGCGGTCGCCTGGGAAGAGAACCCGCGCGTCGACTTCTGCGCCGCGCTGTTCGGGTCGTTCGCCAAGATGGTCGAGCCCATCGCGTGGTTGCGCGCCGCGTTCTGCGTTGCGAGCGACGGATCCTCCCCGACCTGCACCTGCGAGGTCGCGGTCGGAGCGGGCGACGGGGTCGCCGAAGCCGTCGGTGCGGGCGTCGCGGTCGGGGCCGGAGTAGTCGTCGGGGTGGGCTCTGCCGGGGTCGGCGTCGCCGTGGTCGCGGGGCTCGCGGCCGCCTCGTCGCCGGCCGGGGGCGCGGTCGTCGCGAGCGCCGGCTCGACACCCGTCACGGCGAGGCCGGTCGCGAGCGCGGCGACGAGCAGGGGCAGGAGTACGCGTGTGTGTCGTCGGGGCATGTCGTCTTCCAGGGTCGCGTCGGGGTCGATCCGGGTTAGACCGGAGGGTCTACTGTCCCCGACAGGCTACGACGGAATCGCCGGGGCCGGGGAACCGACTCGCACGGAGCGCGAGACGCTCCATGCGTTCACATGGATGTCGTTCGCGGTCTATTCGTCGCCGACGCGCTTGTCCGCCGCGTCGCGCGCGTCCTCGATCCGGTCGTCGAACTTCCCGCCGGAGACCTTCTTCGCGGCGTCGGCGACGCCGTCCAGGACCTTGTCGCTGATGTCCTCCGCCTGCTGCGACGACAGGGCGTCCTTGACCCTGTCGTCGTTCAGGAACTCCTGCGCCTTCTTGGTGATGTCGTCGAAACCGGCCACGATGCCGTCCCCTTGTCTGCTCGGTGCGGTGTCGTCGGCCAGTCTGCTCTCAGCGCTGCAGGAACGCCAGTACCGCCAGCACCCGCCGGTGGTCGTCGCCCGAATCCTCCAGGCCGAGTTTCTGGAAGATCGATGTCACGTTCTTATCCACCGCGCCGACCCCGATGACGAGCCGGGAGGCGATCGCGGCGTTCGTCCTGCCCTCCGCCATGAGCGTGAGGACGTCGCGCTCGCGCGGGGTGAGGGAGGCGAGCGGGTCGGTCCTCCGCACCAGCAGCTCGCGCACGACCTCCGGGTCGAGCACGGTGCCGCCGGTGGCGACCCGGCTGACGGCGTCGCGCAGCTCGTCGAGGGAGGCGATGCGGTCCTTGAGCAGGTAGCCGGTGCCTCCGCTGCCGCTCGCGAGCAGCTCCTGGGCGTACGCACCCTCGACGTACTGGCTGAGCAGCAAGACCGCGACGCCCGGATGCGCGGCTCGCAGGTCGAGCGCCGCACGCACGCCCTCGGCCCGGAAGGTCGGAGGCATCCGCACGTCGAGCACGGCGACGTCCGGCTGCAGCTGCGGGATCGCAGCGAGCAGCGATTCGGCGTCGCCGAACGCGCCGACGGTGCGGAAGCCCGCCTCGTCGAACAGCCGGATCAGCCCCTCGCGGAGCAGGACGGAGTCGTCGGCGACCACGAGGCGGAGGGGAGCGTCTGTCACCCCTCCACCCTAGAGACGCGACCCGTGGGGGGGGGCGGCCCCCGCCCCCCGCGCCGCGGCGGGCGGGGGGCGCGCGCGCCGGGGGGCCCCCCCGGCGCCG
>NZ_JBQCGZ010000006.1:0-2692 GCF_051955155.1 Leifsonia sp. | reverse complement strand
TGCACGCCTTCGGCGTCGACTTCGACGTGTACTTCCACGAGGACTCGCTGCACGAGTCCGGTGCGGTCGAGCGCGCGATCGAGCGGCTGCGCGAGCAGGGTCACATCTTCGAGGCGGACGGCGCCATCTGGCTGCGCACGACCACGTTCGGCGACGACCGCGACCGCGTCGTCATCCGCTCCAACGGCGAGCCCGCCTACATCTCCGGCGACCTCGGCTACTACCTCGACAAGCGCGAGCGCGGCTTCGAGCAGAACATCATCATGCTGGGCGCCGACCACCACGGCTACATCGGCCGGATGATGGCGATGGTCGAGGCGTTCGGCGACGTCCCGAACGTCAACCTGCAGATCCTGATCGGCCAGATGGTCAACCTGATGCGCGAGGGCGAGCCGGTCAAGATGTCCAAGCGCGCCGGCACCATCGTCACGCTGGACGACCTGGTGGACGCCGTGGGCGTCGACGCCGCCCGGTACGCGCTGGTCCGCTCGTCCACCGACTCCCAGCTCGACATCGACCTCGACCTGCTCACCAAGCGCAGCAACGACAACCCCGTCTACTACGTGCAGTACGCGCACGCCCGCACCCGCTCGGTCGCCGCGAACGCCGAGAAGGCCGGCGTCGACCGCAGCGTCTTCAAGCCGGAGCTGCTCACCCACCCCACCGAGAGCGCGCTGCTCGGCGGCCTGCAGGAGTTCCCGCGCGTCGTCGCCCAGGCGGCCGAGCTGCGCGAGCCGCACCGCGTCGCCCGCTACATCGAGGAGCTGGCCGGGCTGTACCACGCCTGGTACGCCGTCCGGGACGGCTCGACGCGCGTGCTCCCGCACGGCGAGGAGCCGGTGACCGACGCGCACCGCACCCGGCTGTGGCTGAACGACGCGACCGGCCAGGTCATCCGCAACGGCCTGACCCTGGTGGGGGTGTCCGCCCCGGAGCGGATGTGACGGCATGAGCGATCAGCCCACCGAGGTCATCGGCGCGGACCGGACTCCCGCGGCCGCCGCCGCACAGCGCCGTCGTCGGCCGCGCTGGGTGCGCGTCCTGCTGTGGACGCTCATCCCGCTCGTCGTGGTCGTCGCCCTGCTTGTGATCGCGGACGTGATCGTGCGCTCGGTCGCCGAGCAGCGCGTCGCATCCGAGATCGAGAAGAACCTGCCGGACACCGTGAAGGCCGACGTCTCCGTGCACATCGGCGGCGTCTCCGTGATCCAGCAGTACCTGTCCGGCTCGTTCGAGAGCGTCGAGCTGGATGCGCCGCACGCGACCGTGAACGGCGCCCCGCTCTCCGCGACCATCACGGCCACCGGCGTCCCGGCCGACTTCAGCAAGCCCGTCCAGTCGGCGACCGGTGTGCTCACGGTCTCGCAGGACTCGCTGAACAAGCTCATCACCATCCCCGGCTCCACCGGCGACATCACGCTGGGGGAGGGCACCATCGGCTACGCGGGGAAGATCGACCTGCTCGGCCTTCCCGTCGGCTACACGGTGAACGCGATCCCGAAGGCCGCGGGCAAAGAAGTGCTGCTGCAGCCGGGAAAAGCGAGCCTGACCACCGGCGGCGGCGACGTGAACCTCACGCGGCTGCTGCAGGCGCTCACCGACAACGGCCCGTTCCCGGTCTGCGCCGCGCAGTACCTGCCGGACGGCGTGAAGGTCAGCGACATCCAGGTCACACCGAAGGCGGCGACGGTGACGCTCACCGCGTCCGACTTCGTGCTGGACGAGAAGTTCCTGCACAGCAAGGGCAGCTGCTCGTAACACGGCCGGGGGAGCCGCGCGGACCTGGATAGACTTCTGGTACTTCTCCACCGGCTTCAGGGGCCAATCCGGGTCCGCTCGCCTGGGAGGCCGCCCCCACTCGTCGCCCCGTGAGGTTGTCCCCATGCCATCGAATCCGCTCGCGCCGTCCTGGCTGAGCTGTCCGGACGATGCGAACGCGCTCGTCCCCGGTCTCTTCTCGCGCACCGTCGCCCGCTCCGACGGCGAGCTCGTCGTCGGCGGCGTGCCGGTCTCCGAGCTCGCCGAGCGTTTCGGAACGCCGCTCTACGTGGTCGACGAGCGGGAGGCGCGCGAGCGCGCCGTCGAGGTCCGCTCCGCGTTGCAGGACGCGTTCGCGCGCGTCGGCACCGCAGCGAAGGTCTACTACGCGGGCAAGGCGTTTCTCTCCATCGAGGTCGCCAGGTGGATGGCCGACGCCGGCCTCAACATCGACGTCTGCTCGGGAGGCGAACTCGCGGTCGCGCTGGCCGCGGGCGTCGACCCGGAGCGCCTCGGCTTCCACGGCAACAACAAGTCGCAGGCCGAGATCGAGCGCGCCGTCTCCGTCGGCATCGGCGCGATCATCATCGACAGCGTGCAGGAGATCGAGCGCGTCGCGGCCGCCGCGGCCCGGCGCGGCGTCGTCCAGCGCGTGCGGCTGCGGACCAACAGCGGCGTGCACGCGCACACCCACGCGTTCCTCGCCACCTCGCACGAGGACCAGAAGTTCGGCATCGCGCTGGCCGACGCGCCGGACGCCGTCGCACGCATCCGCGCGCACGAGAGCCTGGAGTTCCTCGGCCTGCACTGCCACATCGGCTCCCAGATCTTCGGGGCGGACGGGTTCGCCGAGTCCGGCCGCCCCCCGCGCGCGGGGGCCCCCGCCCCGCGCGCGGGGGGCGGCCGCCCCCCGCCGCACCCCGGCCGCGGCCGC
>NZ_JBQCGZ010000005.1:0-14512 GCF_051955155.1 Leifsonia sp. | reverse complement strand
TGCACCTGCTGCCGTCCGGCATCCTCACCGAGGGCGTCACGCCCGTGATCGGCAACGGCGTGGTCGTCGACCTCGAGGTCCTGTTCCAGGAACTCGACGCGCTCAAGGCCCGCGGCGTCGACGTGTCGCGGCTGCTCGTGTCGGCGAACGCCCACGTCATCACCCACTACCACCGCACCATCGACAAGGTGACGGAGCGCTTCCTCGGCAAGCGCCAGATCGGCACGACCGGTCGCGGCATCGGCCCGACCTACGCCGACAAGATCAACCGCGTCGGCATCCGCATCCAGGACCTGTTCGACGAGAACATCCTGCGCCAGAAGGTCGAGGGAGCGCTCGACCAGAAGAACCACCTGCTGGTGAAGGTCTACAACCGCCGCGCGATCGGCGTCGACGAGATCGTCGACGACCTGCTGAGCTACGCCGAGCGGCTGCGCCCGATGGTCGTCGACTCCTCCCTGCTGCTGCACCAGGCGCTGCAGGACGGCAAGTACGTGCTGTTCGAGGGCGGCCAGGCGACCATGCTGGACGTCGACCACGGCACCTACCCGTTCGTGACGTCCTCCAGCTCCACCGCGGGCGGCGCTGCGACCGGTTCCGGCATCGGCCCGAACCGCATCGACCGGGTGATCGGCATCGTCAAGGCGTACACGACCCGCGTCGGCGCCGGCCCGTTCCCGACCGAGCTGTTCGACGAGTGGGGCGACTTCCTGCGCGAGCGCGGCTTCGAGTTCGGCACGACGACCGGCCGCCCGCGCCGCACCGGCTGGTACGACGCCCCGGTCGCGCGCTACACCGCGCGCATCAACGGCGTCACCGACTTCGTGCTCACCAAGCTGGACACGCTGACCGGCATCGAGCGCATCCCGGTCTGCGTCGCCTACGACGTCGACGGCGTGCGCCACGACGAGGTGCCGGCCTCGCAGAGCGACTTCCACCACGCGACGCCGATCTACGAGGAGTTCCCCGGCTGGACCGAGGACATCAGCGGTGCGCGCACGTTCGAGGACCTGCCGAAGAACGCCCAGGACTACGTCCTCGTGCTCGAGCGGATGTCCGGCGCCCGCATCTCGGCGATCGGCGTCGGCCCCGCCCGCGACGAGATCGTGGTGCGCCACGACCTGATCGACTGAGCCGTCAGGGGGCGGGGGTCCAGGGGACGGCGATCACCTGGACCGCGTCCTCGAAGACCACCCGGCCGGGGTCGTCGGTCTCCACGCGCTCCCACGGCACGCCGTGCGCGTCGAGCAGCTCCGTGTAGAGCGCGGTCCGGGCGATCAGCCCGGACGCGCCCGCCCGGAACCACGCGACGGCGCCCGGATTCGCCGCGCGGTCGTATGCCGCGGGGTCGGTGAGGGTGGGATCCGCGTACGCCGCCTCGAACCACGCGTTGCCGCGCCGCCAGCGCTCATGCTCCGCCGCGCTGAGCGCGCCGGAGCGCGCGAGACCGTTCGTCAGGGCGAACACGCCGACGCGGACGCCGTGCGAGTTCGGGCGCGGCGACCGGAACCGGACGAAGCGCTCGGCGGCGGGCACCCTCCCCGACCTCAGAACCAGGTGCTCAGCCGCGGCGGCGTCGCCGTGCGGAAGAGGCGGTCGAGCGCGTCGGCGTCGCCCGCGATCCGCCCGGCCAGGGCCAGGCCCGGTGCCGTCGCGTGGCCGAGGTACACGCTGCCGAGGGATGCCACGGGCAGGGTGACGTCGGCGGCCCTGTCGGTCCGCTCGACCGTCCCGACGCCGTCCACGACGCGCAGCAGGTAGCGGCCGGCGGCGAAGCCGAGGTCGTCGGTCACGTCGAGCACCAGCTCGCCGTCCCGCTCGTAGCGGCGCGCGGCGAGGGCCGCCGGCACGTCCAGGATGCGCACCCAGAGGTGGTCCTCGACGCTCGCGACCTTCGCGCCGCGCACGTCGGAGACGAGTGCTGGCAGCGGCTCGTCCACGCCGCGCGTGAAGGCGCGCACCTCGGCGACCAGGTCCAGTTCCAGCAGGAAGCGCCAGAGCGCGGTCAGCGCGGCGTCGGTGGCGGCGGCGAGGTACACCACCTCCACCGAGTGCCGCGTGAAGTCGTCCTCGCCCTTGACGGTGTAGCTGACGAAGCCCTCCGGCTCGCCGTCAACGGAGTCGTAGCGGACGAGACGGTAGCGGCCGGCGTCCTCGCTGCCCTTGAGCGGGCCGATCAGCCGCTCGGCGAGGTACGGGCTCAGTGCGATCTCGCCCGGCCGCGATGCCATCACCTTCTCGAGCACCGCCCTCGCGGTCTCGCGGTAGGCGTCGGGCTCGGTGAACGCCAGCCGGCCCGGAGTGTCCGCGCCCGCCCAGCGCACGCGCTTGGTGTCGACGCGCCACTCGGAGACGAAGGTGGCGGGACCGAAGCCCCAGCGGCCGTAGATGACGGACTCGGAGACGGTCAGGATCGCGAGCGGGACGCCGAGGCGGTGCGCGGTCCGGAGCTCGGAGCCCAGCAGGGCCGTCGCGATCCCGCGCCTGCGGTGGGTCGGCGCGACGGTGACGGAGCTGATCGCCCACGCGTCGACGCGCCCGCCGCCCGGCACCGTGAGCGGCGCGACCCAGGAGTTCACGGTGCCCACCGGCGAGGGGACCTGCTCGTCGTAGACGGCGGTGGTCCGGCGGTCGGCGAGGAAGCCGCGGGCCTCCTCCAGCACCTCCGGCGTCGGGCGCTCGGTGTGGAAGCCGCGGAAGTCGGCGCCGATCCACGCGTCGAACGCGGCGCTGTCCGCGGTGTCCACCAGGGCGAGCCGGAGCCCGGCATCGGCCAGGTCGCTGGCGGAACGGTCGTCGACGGGCGCGGTCAGGAAGGTCTCGCTCATGCCCTCCACCGTATCGAGAGCGCGCACGCCCGCACAGGACCGGGCGCGTCCGCGGGGGAGAGAGCGCGCAGGACGGTGGACGGCTACCGGTCGGCGAGCGCGTGCAGCAGCGGCAGCAGCGCGGGACCGGCCGTGTCGGCCGCCGGCCCGAAGAAGGCGCGGTCCGCTTGCTCCACGGCCGCGATCGCCGCGATCGCCGCCGCCTCGCCGCTCGGCGTGACCGCGAGGACCTTGGCCCTGCTGTCCGCCGGGTCCTGCTCGCGCTCGACCAGGCCCTTCGCCACCAGGCGCCTGACCACCTCGGAGGTCATCCGGGGGTCGGACCCGGTCAGCTCCGACAGCCGGGCCTGGCTCGGGCGGTCGCCCTGGCCGCCGAACCACCACATCGTCGCCAGGAGCACGAACTGCGCGTGCGTCAGCTCGTGCGGCGCGAGTGCGGCCGCCATCGCCCGCTGCCAGCGCAGCGTCGCGTGCCAGAGCAGGAAGCCCGGGCTCGTGGCCGGGCCCTCGGGGAAGTCGGTCATGTCTCGAGTCTGGCGCATCCCTGGCCGGTCACGCCCGTTCCAGCAGCGCGGCAAGCGACGCGGGGAAGTCGGCGCTGATCTGCGGGCCGAGCTCGCCTCCGACGGTGTCGGCCGCCGGGCCGTCGATGACGAGCGAGTAGCGGACGCGCGTGCCGCCGTCCACGTCGTCGAGCCGGTACCGGAAGACCAGCGTGACGTCGCCGAGGTCGGTGATGTCGGCGTAGGTCTCGTCCTCCACCAGGTCGCAGATCCGCGACCGGATGGGCTCCTGGCCCTCCGGGGTGACGGTCAGCTCGGTCCCGACCGCGAAGTCGCCGTGCAGCTCGAACGTGTCGGCCCCGGGATAGCGGAGGGCGCCGGTGTGGAGGTCCCGCACCGCGGCCCAGATGCGCGGGCGGGGGAGCGGGCTGGTGGCGGTGTGCTCGGTGGTCCACATGAGGAGGTCTCCTTTATGTCTATGGGTAGATCATCTATGCATAGAGTAAATGGACGGGACCGACAGCGCAACTCCCGCGTCGTACCTCGGCACGACACCGCGCGGATGACGGCGCGGCGGCAGGATGACGCTTCCGGCGGATGTGCGCGCGGGGCCCTGCCCGGGAGGCTGGGGGCATGACCACACCTCCTCCCGCGCCGCCCGCCCTGTGGGCCTCTGCGCTGCACAAGACCTACGGCTCGGCGATCGCTCTCGCCGGCGTCGACTTCCGCGTCGCCCCCGCGGAGTCGGTCGCGATCATGGGCGCGTCGGGCTCCGGCAAGACGACCCTGCTGCACTGCCTGGCCGGCATCGTCCGCCCGGACGCCGGCACCGTCGGCCTGGCCTCGGCGGCCGGCCCGATCGAGGTCACCGCGCTGGGCGAGTCCGAGCGGTCGCGGCTGCGCAGGGAGGCGTTCGGCTTCGTGTTCCAGCAGGGCCTGCTGCTCCCGGAGCTGACCGCCATCGAGAACGTTGCCCTGCCGCTGATGCTCTCCGGCATCCCGCGCCAGGCGGCGGAGCAGAACGCGGCCGCCTGGCTCGCCGCGCTCGGCCTGGCCGGCTTCGAGCAGCGCCGCATCGGCCAGCTCTCCGGCGGTCAGGCGCAGCGGGTCGCGATCGCCAGGGCGCAGGTGACGGGCGCCGCCGTCGTCTTCGCGGACGAGCCGACCGGGGCCCTCGACTCGCACACCTCGACGGAGGTGATGGATGCGCTGATCGCGTCCACCACCGGCCGCGGTCGCTCGCTGGTGGTCGTCACCCACGACGAGGATGTCGCCGCGCGCTGCTCGCGCGTCGTGCGGCTGGCCGACGGCCGCATCGTCGACGAGGCGGTGACCCGATGACCGCGATGGAGGCTCCCGTGCTGAGCGTCGCGCCCCGCGGGGCCGCGGCTCCCGTCGTCGTGCTGCGGCTCGCCTGGCTGTTCGCCCGTCGCGGCGCCGCGGACCGGTCGACCGTGGTGCTGCCCGTCGTCGCCTTCGCGGTCGCGACGGCCCTGCTGCTGATCGTCGCCGGCGGTGCCCAGGCGTTCTTCTCGTGGACCGGCGATACCGCGTTCCTGTACCAGGTGCTCGCCGTCATCGCCCTGGCGCTCCTGGTCGTACCGCTGGCCGCGCTCGGCGGTTCGGCCGCCCGGCTCTCCGCGCGGCGCAGGGACGACCGGCTCGCCGGACTGCGGCTGCTCGGCGCCGGGGGCGGCACCGTCGCCGCGCTGACCGTGATCGAGTCCACGGCGCTCGCCGTGCTCGGCGCGGCCGCCGGTGTGGTCGTCTACCTGCTCGCCGTGCCGCTGGTCGGCCTCATCCCGTTCCGGGGTGAGGCGCTCGGCGGGTCCGTGCTGCTCGGGGCGGGCTGGATCGCGCTGGCCGTGCTCGGCGTCGCGCTGCTGGCCGCCGCGAGCGCTTCCCTCGGCCTGCGCCGCGTCGTGCTGTCCCCGCTCGGCGTCCGCACCAGGGACCAGGCACCGCGGATGCACTGGCTGCGCGTCCTGATCGGGGTCGCTGTCGTCGGCGTCGTCTTCGTCGCGATGAACCTGGTGCAGGCGGCGGGCAGCTCGATCGCCGTCATCCTCATCCTCGGCATCGGATTCGGGCTCGCGGTGGGCGTGCTGAACCTCGTGGGACCGTGGGCGATCCGGCTGTTCGCGACCGGCCAGGCCAAGCGTGCCAAGACGGTCAGGAAGCTGCTGGCCGCCCGGAGCATCCTGGAGTCGCCGAAGGCCGCGTGGCGGCAGGTGTCCGGCGTCGCGATGACCAGCTTCATGGCCGTCTTCGCCGGCGTCGGCGTTGCCCTGCTCGGCCTCGCGGCGGACGAGTCCGCCGACCGCGACACCGTGCTGCTGCTCGCCGACATCCGAACGGGCGTCATCATCACGGTGGTCGCCTCGTTCCTCATGGTCGCCTGCTCGGCCGGGGTCAACCAGGCGGCGGCCGTGCTCGACCGCAGGGACCTCTACATCAGCCTCGACCGGCTCGGGATGCCGCCGGCGGAGATGGATGCGGCCCGCCGCCGCGCGGTGCTCGCGCCGCTGACCTTCACCACGGTGGTGTCCGCCCTCACCGCGGCCGTCGTCGTGTTCCCGCTGGCCGGCCTGAGCGTGCTGCTCTCGCCGCTGACGATGCTCGTGGTGGCCGGCTGCCTCGCGGGCGGGATCGGCCTGGTGGCGCTGGCGCTGCGGACGACGCGGCCGGTGCTGCGTCGTGTGCTCGCGGAGACGGCCCCGACACTCTGACGCACTAGGGTCGAAGCATGGCTGAGAACGAGGAGACGGCGGACGCGATCGCCCGGCTGACGAGCATCCGGCAGAGCATCGACAACATCGATGCCGCCGTCATCCACATGCTCGCCGAGCGCTTCAAGTTCACCCAGCAGGTCGGCGCGCTGAAGGCCGAGCACGGGCTCCCGCCCGCAGACCCTGCCCGCGAGCAGGAGCAGATCCAGCGGTTGCGCGCGCTCGCGGAGGAGAGCCACCTCGACCCGGCGTTCGCGGAGAAGTTCCTGAACTTCATCATCGCCGAGGTCATCCATCACCACGAGCGCATCGCCACCGAGAACGGCCGCTAGCGGTGGTGTGGGACCCGGTGGACCTGCCGGACGCGCACGGCAGGACGGTCGTCATCACGGGCGCGAACGCCGGCGTCGGCTACTTCACCGCCGAGCAGCTCGCGCGGGCGGGTGCGCACGTCGTGCTGGCCTGCCGCGACCCGGAGCGCGCGGAGGCGGCCGTGGCGGCCGTCCGTAGGCGGGTGCGCGGCGCGAGCGTCGAGGCGACGCCGCTGGACGTGACCGACCGCGATTCGGTGGACGCGCTCGCCGAGGCGCTGTTGGAGCGGGACCGGGTGGATGCGCTGGTGCTGAACGCGGGAATGGTGCATCCTCCGCGCGAACGGGCCGTCGACCGCTACGGCAACGAGCTCGTGCTGGCGACGAACGTGCTCGGCCACTTCCGGCTCGTCGCCCGCGCCCTGCCGGCCCTGGAGCGGACGGGTTCGGCCCGGATCGTCACGCTCGGCTCGCTGGCGACGCGGCTCGGCCGGCTCCATCTCGACGACCTCCAGCTGGAGCGCTCGTACACCTCCTGGCGCGCGTACGCGGGGTCGAAGATCGCCGCGCAGGCGTTCGGCTTCGAGCTGGAGCGGAGACTGCGCGCCGCCGGGAGCAGCGTCACGAGCCTGGTCGTGCATCCCGGCTACTCGATCTCGGGACGCAGCCCGGGCATCCGCGGGGTCAACCAGCCGAGCCGCGCCAAGCGCTTCGCGGACAACCTGCAGGGCGCGTGGGCGCAGGGCAAGGACCGCGGCGCGTGGGCGCCCGTCCGCGCGGTGCTCGATCCGAGCCTGACCGGCGAGGACTACCTCGGCCCGGTCGGCCGTACCAAGGGCATCCCGACGCACGCGCACCCGACCCGCTTCTCGCGGTCGCCGCGCACCGGGGCCCGCCTCTGGCCGCTCCTCGAGGCCGCCACCGCCCAGCCCTTCCCCCTGCCGTAACCGCGAGCCGGCCTGCGGTCGGCTTTCGGGGGATCGGTGGGGTCAGTCGAGGACGACGATCGAGAGGAGGCGGTGGGCCTCGGGGACGGCGGCGCGCAGCGCGTCGCGGGCGGCCGCGTAGTCGGCGCCCTCCGCCTCCACCTCGGTCACCGCCGCCGGCCGGATGACGCCGGTCGCGATCACGCGGCCGCCGCGCGGCATCACGTTGTGCACCTGGAGCAGCTCGTACCCCTCCGGCACCTGCTCCTCGACGAGGGACCGGGCGGTCTCGGCGTCGTCGGCCTCCGCCGTGACCTCGCTGGTCTCGCTGGCCTGGACGAATCCGCGCACCTTCATCCCTCAAAACTATCGCGTTATACACCCAGGCCCCGCCGCGACCTCCCAGCGCGCGTTCAGACCGCTGGGATGGGCTGAACGCATGGAAATCGCCTACACCGCCATCGCGCACGCCACCGGAGGTGGCCGCGACGGTCACGTCCGCAGCGAGGACGACCTCATCGACATGGACACCCGCCCGCCCCGGGAGCTGGGCGGCTCCGGCGAGGGCACCAACCCGGAGCAGCTCTTCGCGGCCGGGTTCGCGGCCTGCTTCCTCAGCGCGCTGCACGCGGTCGGACGGGCGGACAAGCTGGACACCTCGGACGCCGCGGTGTCGGCGAGCGTCGGCATCGGCGGCAACGGCCAGGGCGGCTTCGGCCTGGAGGTCGAGCTGGACGTCTACATCC
Source organism: Leifsonia sp. (assembly GCF_051955155.1). NCBI lineage: Bacteria > Bacillati > Actinomycetota > Actinomycetes > Micrococcales > Microbacteriaceae > Leifsonia > Leifsonia sp. Next base: position 6,469 of record NZ_JBQCGZ010000005.1, on the reverse strand, counting down.
CGCGCCTCGGCCGCGAGCAGGCCGAGCAGGCGGTCGAGAAGGCCCACCACGTGTGCCCGTACTCGAACGCGACCCGCGGCAACGTCCCGGTGAAGCTGACGATCGTCGACTGAGCTCCCTGCTCAGGACTCCCAGGCGACGGGCGTCGTCGTCCCCGTGCGCCAGTCGCTCCGGAGGATGGCGTACGCGACCGTGTCGAGCGGCTCGGCGCCGGCGACGGGCCACGCCCGGCGGTAGTGCGCCTCCTTGACGTAGCCGCAGCGCTCGAACACCGCGCGCATGGCCGCGTTGTCGACCCGGGTGTTGCCCTCGATGCGGGTGACCTCCGGGAGCGCGTGGAAGACTGCCGCGGTGCCGAGCCGCAGCGCGGCGGTCCCGATGCCCGCGCCTCGCGCCGACTCGGCGATCCGCAGGTCGAGCAGGGGAGTGCTGTCGGTGGCCTCCTGGACGTGGAGGACCCCGACGCGCTCGCCGCCCGCCTCGATCCAGTAGGCGATGCTGTCCGGGGCGTCGAACGCGCCGCCCTCGACGCGCGTGCGCGCGGCCTCCGCTGTCGGTGCCGGCGTCCCGTGGAAGGGGAAGCGGTTCGTCGACAGGAACCGGATCAGTCCCTCCGCGTCGCGCGCGGGGTCCAGCCGCACCACTCGCACGTCCGTGCGCGCCTCCCCGGTCATGGGCGGCTCAGCTCGCGGCCACGCGGCCGACCTTCTCGGTCTTGTCCCAGCGGGCCTCGGCGCCGGCGAGCTCCTTGAGGTAGGAGTCGAACGTGATCGCGCACAGCAGAGAGCCGTAGCCGGCGATGTAGATGAGCGCGGGCGCGAGCCAGCGCCCGGCACGGGTGCGCTCGGAGACGCGCGCGAGCCAGGCCACGACCATCGAGAACGGGATCCAGATGTAGATGGCGAGGGTGAGCACGAAGAGGGTGGCGTGGCTGAGCGTCACGCCGAACAGTCCGGGCAGCCAGACCAGCATCAGCGGGGGGAACAGTGCCGTGAGCATCACCAGCATGTTGATGATGCCCGGGAAGAGCAGGATGTGCCCGAGCTCCTTCCTGCTGGTCCTCGCGTCAGTGAGCGAGCCGAGGATGAGCACGAACAGGTAGGCGAGCGCGGCGGAGATCCAGAGCACGCGGAACACCGTGGTCGCGAACTCGCTCTGCAGGAACAGCAGGCCGGCGAGCCCGATCGCGGAGAGCACCATGATGAGCGGCAGCAGCCACAGGCTGAACCAGACGATGCCGAACGTCCACGCGCCGAGGTGATGCACCTTCGACGGCCGGAACCAGATCTTCGAGTAGCGCCCGGTGACGGACACGTTGCCGCGTGCCCAGCGCAGCCGCTGCTTCCACAGCGCGTCGACAGCGCGCGGCTCCTCCGCGAGCACGTGCGCGTGCGGCTCGAAGACGACGCGCTTGCCGTGCAGCTGCGTCTCGAAGGTGGTGATGGTGTCCTCGGCGAGCGTGGTCGTGTCCACCCGGCCGCCGATGGCGACGAGGTTCTCGCGCGTGTGCAGCTGCGCCCCGCCGGCGAGGCACGCCTGCGCGCCGAGCACGTTCTGCGCGCGCCGGGCGGCCGGCTGCGAGAGCACGTACTCGACGCTGACGAACTTGGTGAGGTAGTTGCGGTCGCGGCTGCCCTCGCGGATGTAGGCCGAGACGGCGCCGACCTCCGGGTCGGCCAGGTGCCGCGTCATGCGGCGCAGCGAGTCCGGCAGGTAGATGACGTCGGCGTCCATGATGAGCAGCGCCTCCATCCAGTCCTCGGCGAGGATGCGCTCGATGCCGTGGTTGAGCGTGTGCGCCTTGCCCTGGCCGCCCTGCTCGCGCCGGAGCAGGAACACGCTGCCCGGGTACTGCTCGGCGCGAGCGCGCACGACGTCGGGGGTGTCGTCGGTGCTCGCGTCGTCCACCACGTAGACGCGCAGCGCCTCGCGCGGGTAGTCCAGCGCCATCAGCCGGTCGATGGAGGCGCCGATCACCGCGCCCTCGTTCCAGGCCGGAACCACGATCGCCACCCGCGGCAGGTAGGGCGCGGCCTTCTTGTAGTGGTTGATCCAGGCGTGGAACGGGATCACGACGAAGGTCGCCGCCGCCGCGATCACCGGGACGAGTCCCGTCAGCGCGAGGATCAGGCAGACCACGATCCCGATCCACTGCAGCACAGCAACGACGTCCACCCTGGCTCCCCTCGGTTCACCGCCACCCTACCCGGGGCACGGCGCCGGACACACGGAAGCGGGCCCCGTGTGGACGGGGCCCGCTTCTGATCGGGGTGTGGAGGAGACGCCTCAGGCGTGCGACGGCCCGAGCGAGCCGCCGGTCGCCAGCCGCATCAGGTCCGAGCTCAGGTCGATGCCGAGCTCGTTGCCGCCCGCCGAGCCGAACTCGTGCTGGTAGCTGTCCCACGACGAGTCCTTGATCTTGGACTCGACGCCGCTCTCCATCAGCACGACCAGCTCCCTGGCCGCGCGGTCGATCCGCTTGCCGAGGGACTTGTCCTGCCAGTCCTCGGTGGAGGCGAACACGGAGGTCGGGGTGGTCATCGTGCGCAGGAACGCGAACATCGAGCGCATCTGCTCGTCCACCACGAGCGCGTGCCGCGCGGTGCCGGCGGTCGCGCCGAGCACGACGGGCTTCGCGATCAGCAGGTCGTTGTCCAACACCTGGAAGAACGAGCTGAACAGCCCGCTCGGCCCGGCCTTGTAGACCGGAGCGGTCGCGATGACGCCGTCCGCGGAGGCGAGCGCCTCGACCGCCTTCGTGAACTTCGGCCCCAGGTGCCCGGAGGCGAGCGCGCCGGACAGCTCGGGCAGCAGCTCGCGCAGATCCAGGTTCAGCGTCTCGACGGTCCGCCCGTCGCGCTGGGCGTTCGCCTCGACGCGCAGGGCCAGCCGGTCCGCAAGCATCTTGGTGGACGAGGGGTCGCTGACGCCCGCGTTCACCACCACCACGCGGAAGGGCCGCTGCTGGATGTCGCTCATGGTCTCGTCCTCTCTCAGAGCACCGGGTACTCGGCGGCCACGGCGTCGTCCGTGTCCTGGTACGGCGAGCCGCCGGTCACGTTGTCGCCGCGGTTCGCGTTCGGGCGCGGCTGGCGCGGCTCGGCGTCGCCGTACTTCGCCTTCACCAGGGACGCGTGGGTCGGAGCATCGGGCGTCTCCGGGTCCTTCCGCGCCTCGGTCTCCTTGCGCAGCACCGGGATGACCTCCTCGCCGAGCAGGTCGAGCTGCTCGAGCACGGTCTTCAGGGGGAGCCCGGCGTGGTCCATCAGGAACAGCTGGCGCTGGTAGTCGCCCGCCCACTCGCGGAACGTCAGCGTCTTGTCGATGACCTCCTGCGGGCTGCCGACGGTGAGCGGCGTCGCCTCGGTGAACTCCTCCATCGTCGGGCCGTTGCCGTACACCGGGGCCTCGTTGAAGTACGGCCGGAACTGGTCCTTCGCGTCCTGCGAGTTCTTGGCGATGAACGCCTGGCCGCCCAGGCCGACGATCGCCTGCTTGGCGGTGCCGTGGCCGTAGTGCTCGAAGCGCTCGCGGTAGAACGCGATCAGGCGGGCGTAGTGCTCCTTGGGCCAGAAGATGTTGTTCGCGAAGAAGCCGTTGCCGTAGTAGGCGGCCTGCTCGGCGATCTCGGGCGTGCGGATGCTGCCGTGCCAGACGAACGGGGGCACGTCGTCCAGCGGGCGCGGGGTGGAGGTGAAGCCCTGCAGCGGGGTGCGGAAGTGTCCCTCCCAGTCCACGACGTCCTCGTGCCACAGCCGGTGCAGGAGGTTGTAGTTCTCGAGCGCGAGCGGCAGGCTCTGCCGGATGTCCTTGCCGAACCACGGGTACACCGGGCCGGTGTTGCCGCGGCCGAGCATCAGGTCCATGCGGCCCTTGGAGAGGTGCTGCAGCATCGCGTACTCCTCGGCGATGCGCACCGGGTCGTTCGTGGTGATCAGCGTCGTGGAGGTGGTCACGGTCAGCCGCTCGGTGAGCGCGGCGATGTGGGCCAGCAGGGTCGTGGGCGAGGAGGAGAAGAACGGCGGGTTGTGGTGCTCGCCGATCGCGAAGACGTCCAGCCCGACCTCCTCCGCGTGCTTCGCGATCGTCACGATCGCGTCGATGCGCTCCGCCTCGCTGGGCGTGACACCGGACACCGGGTCGCGGGTGATGTCGCTGACGGAGAAGATTCCGTACTGCATGGCTGGCTCCTTACGGGTTTGTTCTCGCCGTTTCTATGCAAACGCATACAACGCGATCCGGGCGCTGGTATTCCCGCCTCCCAGTCTGGCGTCAGGATGCGGATCCGGCCATCCGCGGTAAACGTGCGGACAGATCCGACGCCGTGTCCGATTTCCGCTCGTGAGCGTCGGCGGCCGCCGCTAGCGTGTCCGGAGTGAAGGTCGCGCTGCAGTTCGTCGCCATGGGGCTCATCTGGGGAGCCAGCTTCCTGTTCATGAAGGTGGCCCTTCTCGGGGTCTCGTTCGGTCAAGTGGCCTGGGCGCGCCTCGTCTTCGGCGCGCTCACGCTCGGCGTCATCATGCTGCTGACCCGCAGCCGGCTGCCGCGCGAGCCGATCGTGTGGCTGCACTTCCTGGTGGTCGCCGTGACCTACTGCGTGATCCCGTTCCTGCTCTTCGCGTGGGCGGAGCAGTACGTCTCGTCCAGCCTGGCCAGCATCTACAACGCGGTGACGCCGATCACGACGGCGATCCTCGCGACGGCGGCGTTCCGTGTGGAGCGGCTGAACCGCGACCAGGTGCTCGGCGTCCTGGTCGGCGTGATCGGGGTCGTGGTCGTGGTCGGCCCGTGGAGCATCGCCGCGCTCTCCGGCAGCCTGTGGGGTCAGCTCGCGTGCCTCGGCGCGGTGACTTGCTACGGCTTCAGCTTCGGCTACATCCGCCGGTTCATCAGCCAGCGCGACATCCCGGCGACGACGACGGCGTTCCTCAACATCGGGCTCGCTGCGGTGGTCATGCTGCTGCTGACCCCCGTTGTCGCGTGGCACCCGATCGAGTTCAGCTGGCCGGTGCTGCTCAGCCTGCTCGCGCTCGGCGCGCTCGGGACGGGCGTCGTCTACATCTGGAACATGAACGTGCTGCGCGCGTGGGGGCCGACGGCCACCTCTGGCGTGACCTACGTGACGCCGGTCGTCGGCGTCGCCCTCGGCATCCTCGTGCTCGGCGAGCACCTCACCTGGAACGAGCCGGTGGGCGCCCTCGTCGTGCTCGCGGGCATCCTGCTGACCCAGCAGCGCGTCCGCCTGTTCACCCGCCGCCAGGCCGAGCTCGTCCCCACCCGCTGACGCGCCGCGGCAACAACCGAGTACGAAGAATCTCCGCGTACTCGACGGTTTTCGGGCGATTATCTGCGCACTCGACGAATGGGGGGAGAGGGGGTCAGGCTGGTCTGTGATCGCGGGCGGCGCTGGCGAGTCGGATGCTCCGCACGGTCCACGGTGGGCAATCGGGGTCCGCTTCGAGTTCGGGGAGCGTGCGCGTCACCACGGCCGAGACCTCGTCCGGCGCAGCCCGCCGTGGCGTCTGCCCGTCATCGAGCTCCCCCAGGAACACGACGTTGAGCACGGGGGAGCCGTCGGCGAGGTGGAAGACCGCGCTCTCGACATAGTGCAGCGGAGAGCCCAGCTCGACACCGACCTCTTCGAGGACTTCGCGTCGTGCCGTCGCCTCCAGCGCCTCATCGAGCGGGGATGCGGTCTCGAGTGTTCCGCCGACCAGCGAGAGCATGCCGGCGGCATGGTCCTCGGCATCCCCACGCACGATCAGATGCCATTCGCCCGCCCGGTGCAGCGCGACGTCGACGTTGACCGCGAGACCCATCAGGCGACGGTGGGACCGAAGTGCTCGGGGAGGGTCGAGCGGTGCACGCCGCGGAGCTCCTCGACGCCGATCGTGAAGAGGTCCTGGACCTCGAGCACCGGCTGCGCGCCGACCTCGGCGTCGGTGACGCCGATGCGGAGCAGCGGGACGCCGCGGCCCTCGCACAGGCCGCGGAACTTCACGTCGTCCTCGCGCGGGACCGAGACGATCACGCGGGCGGTCGACTCCGAGAACAGGGCGGTCGCCGCGTCCACGCCGTCGCGCTCCTGCAGCTCGCCCAGCCAGACCCGGGCGCCGACGCCGAAGCGCATCACGCTCTCGGCGAGGGTCTGCGCGAGGCCGCCGTCCGCGAGGTCATGGGCGGAGGAGATCAGGCCCTGCTGGGAGGCCGCGTGCAGCGTCTCGGCGAGCGTGCGCTCGGCGGCGAGGTCGACCGCGGGCGGGCGGCCGCCGAGGTGGCCGTGCACCGTGCCTGCCCACGCGGAGCCGTCCAGCTCCTCGCGGGTCACGCCGAGCAGGTAGATGTTCTCGCCCTCGTCCTGCCAGCCGGCCGGGATGCGGCGGGCGACGTCGTCGATCACGCCGAGCACGCCGACGACCGGGGTCGGGAAGATCGGGGTGTCCCCGGTCTGGTTGTAGAACGAGACGTT
>NZ_JBQCGZ010000004.1:0-2959 GCF_051955155.1 Leifsonia sp. | reverse complement strand
GAAGTTCATCTCGCGCTGCAGCTGCGGCATGAGCTCCAGGACGCGCGCCAGCACCGAGACGTCGAGCGCGCTGGTCGGCTCGTCGGCGATGAGCACCTGCGGCTTCAGCGACAGCGCCCGGGCGATACCGACGCGCTGCTTCTGGCCGCCGGAGAGCTCGTGCGGGAAGCGGCTGCGATAGGCGCGCGGCAGCTCCACGCTGTCCAGCAGACGATCGACCTCGCGGGAGAGCTCGGCGCCCTTGAGCTTCTTCGCCAGGCGCAGCGGCTCGGCGATGGAGTCGGAGATCTGAAGGCGCGGGTTCAGCGACGAGGACGGATCCTGGAAGACGATGCCGACCTTGTGGTGCAACGTCCGGATCTCGTCGCGGCCGGCGTTGCTGATGTCCTGGCCCGCGACGATCAGCTGACCCGAATGGATCGGCAGCAGGCCGATCGCGGCGCGTCCCAGCGTCGTCTTCCCCGAGCCGGACTCCCCCACCAGCCCGACGACCTCGCCCTCGTGGATCTTCAGGTCGATGTCGCTGGCGGCGCGGAACGCAGGGACGCGGCCGTGCTTGGGGTACTCGATGGCGACGTCACGAAAGTCGACGACGACCTCGCGCTTGTCCATCTCGGCCTTCTCGTGCTCGGCCTGCGCGGCTCGCTCGTTCGCGCGGATCCGCTCGGCGAACTCGGCATCCGGGTTCGCGGTGCCGGCGGCGAGAGCGGCCGTGGTGTCGATCTCCTCGTCCTCGCGCTGCCCCAGGTGCGGGACGGCGTCGAGGAGGGCGATCGTGTACGGATGCTGCGGGTTTGCGAACACCTGCTTCACCGTGCCCGACTCGACGATGTCACCCTTGCGCATCACGACGATGTTGTCGGCGAGGTCGGCGACGACCCCCATGTCGTGCGTGATCAGCAGGATGGCGCTGTCCAGCCGGTCGCGGAGGCTGCGCAGCAGCTCCAGGATCTCGGCCTGCACGGTCACATCCAGGGCGGTCGTCGGCTCGTCGGCGATCAGCAGCTTCGGGTCGCAGGAGATCGACTGGGCGATCATCGCGCGCTGGCGCTGGCCGCCGGAGAGCTGGTGCGGGTAGGAGTTGAAGGCCTTCTTCGGGTCGGGCAGCTCCACCATGTCCAGCAGTTCGAGCGCGCGCTCCTTCGCCTCGTGCGGGGACATGCCGAAGTGGATGCGCAGCGTCTCGACGATCTGGAAGCCGACCGTGTAGACCGGGTTCAGCGCGGTCATCGGCTCCTGGAAGATCACCGACACCTGGCGCCCGCGGACCCGGCGCATCTGCTGCGGGGTCAGCCCGGTGAGCTCACGGCCCTCCAGCTTGATCGAGCCGCGGACGCGCGAGTTCTCGGGCAGGAGGTCGAGGATCGCCATCGAGCTCGCGCTCTTGCCGGAGCCGGACTCGCCGACGATCGCCAGCACCTCGCCCGCCTTGATCTGGTAGTTCAGCTTCTTCGCGGCCGGGATCCAGACGTTGTCCACGCCGAAGTCGACGGACAGGTCGGAGACCTGCAGCACGGGGGCGTCGCTCACGAGGCCCGCCTGACCGGTGGTGGTCTCGGTCATGATTCGTGGTTCCTTTCGGGGGCGATCGGGAGGGATGAGAGCATGGAGCCATGCCCTACGTCTCCCCCACCGAGCGCGAGGTTTTCGTGTCCCGGTTCAACCGGGTCCTTGCCGTCCTGATCTGGGCGGCCGCTGCCGCCCTCACGATCGGACTGCTGGTCAGTGTGCACGACGCCAGACTGCTCTACATCGTGCCGTGCGGGCTGTTCGCCCTGCTGGGCTGGGCCATGCTCTGGCGCCCGAAGCTCACCGTCGGGGACGACGGCATCGAGGTCGTGAACGTCTCGCGCACCATCCGCATCCCGTGGCAGGCGCTCATCCACGTGGACACCAAGTACGCGCTCACGCTCTACACGCCCGGCCACAAGTTCCCGGTCTGGTCCGCCCCGGCGCCCGGAACGGCGAGCACGCTGCGCGCCACCCGCCGCGAGACGAAGGGAGCGGTCGGCCGGCCACGCGTCGCGGACAGCGTGCGCCGTCCCGGCGATCTGCTGTCCACCGAGTCGGGGGCCGCGGCCGAGGTCGTGCGCCGCCGCTGGCTCGCCCAGCAGGAGAGCGGCGCGATCGAGACCGGCCTGGCCGACGAGACGCCCGTGGCGATCCGCTGGCACGTTCTGACGCTGGTCGCGCTGCTCGTGCTGGCGGCCGGCACGGTCGCCGCGCTGCTGCTGTCCTGAGCCGAGGCTCCGGACCGTCAGCAGCACGGCGCCGTGGGCGGTCGTCACAGCACGTCCTCCGCGAGGGCCACGCCGGTGCGGGGCCGGCCGTCTCCGCCCTCGCCCTCCTCCGGCTCCTGCTCGCGCATCTTGCGCAGGTTGAACCGGCGGTGGCGCGGGTCGAAGGCGTCCCGGAGGCCGTCGCCGACGAAGTTGACCAGCAGCGCGAGCGTCACGATGAACGCGCCTGGCCACCAGAACAGCCACGGACGGGTCTGGAACGCCGACTCGTTCGAGCTGATCAGGAGGCCGAGGGACACGTCCGGCGGACGGATGCCGAAGCCGAGGAACGACAGCGCCGTCTCCAGCAGGATGGCCGACGCCATGATCAGCGTGGACGAGACGATCACGACGCCGATGGCGTTCGGCAGGATGTGTTTGAAGATGATCCGCATGTCCGAGGCGCCGGCGACGCGGGCCGCCTCCACGAACTCCCGCTCGCGCAGCGACAGGAACTCGCCGCGCACCAGACGGGCGATTCCCATCCACGAGAAGAAGCCGAGCATCAGCGCCAGGAAGAAGGCGCCGAGGCCGCCGAACATGTGGCCGACGACGGAGCCGATCACGAGCGCGGGGATGACGATGAACACGTCGGTGATGCGCATCAGGATCGCGTCGACGACACCGCGGAAGTAGCCGGCGATCGCGCCGACGACGACGCCGACGACGCTCGCGATCAG
>NZ_JBQCGZ010000003.1:0-6045 GCF_051955155.1 Leifsonia sp. | reverse complement strand
CCCCCCCCCCCGCGCGGGGCGCGGGGGCGCGGGGGGGCGGGGGGGGGCGCCCCCGCCCAGCTGACCCCCGGGACACGGGGCGGGGGCGGGGGGCTCGCCCCCCGCCCACGATTGGTCATCGGCCTCACTCGGCCGGCGCGGTTCCGCCCCGTCCGACGATGTCGTGCCCTCAGGTTAGGCCGCGACCGCACCGGTGGGCGCGATACGCAGCAGACTCATAGGGGCGCTTCATCCAGCTCCTGGAAGACCGTCACCTGCAGTTCACCCGGCGTCGCGAGCCGCGCGTTGAGCGAGTTCCACGGGGTCACCGTCGGCGGCGCGATCAGCTCCGCACCCGCATCCACCAGGCGGGCGGTGACGGACCGGCTGTCGCCCACCTCGAACGCCAGCCGGATGCGCGGCGCGACGGGCCGGCCGACCTCCACCCGGTCGATCATCGCCTTCTGCTGCGGGTTGGCGATCTCCAGCGTCGCCCGCCCGGCGTCCAGGATCGCGACCCTGGCCCCGCCGTCGCCGGAGTAGCTCTCCTGCTCCGGCATCCCGAGAGCGTCGCGGAAGAACGCGAGCGCCTCGTCGTAGTCCTCCGCCTCCACCACGATGCGCAGCTGGCGCACCCGTGCCGTGTCGTCCATCCCGTGTTCCCTTCCGCTCGCTAGCGTTGTGCCGTGCTGGGCTATCTGTTCCTCGCCGTCGCCATCGCGACGGAGGTCGTCGCGACCACGTTCCTGAAGTTCACCTCGGGCGAGAACCCGAAGTGGTGGGCGTTCGTCATCGTGGTCGTCGGCTACGTCGCGTCGTTCTTCGCGCTGTCGCAGTCGCTCTCGCGCGGGGTGCCGCTCGGCGTCGCCTACGCGATCTGGTCCGCGGTCGGCGTCGCCGTCATCGCGGTGATCTCCTGGGTGTTCTTCAAGGAGTCGCTCACCTGGGTCCAGATCCTCGGCCTGGTGCTGCTGATCGGCGGCGTCGGCCTGCTGGAGCTGGGCGGCCGCCACCCGGCCTGAGCGCCGGGCCGCGCCCGTCAGGCCGAGCCGACGAACGCGGCGACCGCGTCGTCGATCGTGAGCGCGGGCGACGGGTGCTCGTAGACCGCCCCGAACCCGGAGGGGACGTACTCCTCGCCCTGCTTCACGATCTCGCCGAGCTTGCGCCCGCGGCCGGGTTCGTCCTCGAACGAGTGGTCGTAGACCGAGAAGACGTCACCGTCCTCGTACACGGTCAGATCCTCGAGCAGCGGCATGTCAGAACCTCCTGGTGAAGGGCATGGGCTTTCGCATCCGGATGAGCAGGAGCAACGGCACCAGCACGTAGGGTCCGTTGTAGAGCAGGAAGACCAGCGGGTTCGGCGTGCGCTCCCCTACCGGCCCGAAGAACTCGACGCCGAAGATCGGGATGGCCGTCAGGCTGATGATCATCGTGGCGTAGATGACACAGAACAGCTGGATCCAGTTGAACCCCTTCGACAGGCACACGATCAGCAGGATGTAGAACGGCAGGTACACGAACGCGCTCGTGCCGGTGATGAACCGCAGCCACAGCGGCTCGTGCATGTAGAGCGGGTCGTACTGCGACGAGTACGTGTAGTTCCACTGCGCCAGGATGTTCGTCGTCGTCGCCGTCTGCGGGATCCCGAGCGTGGGGATGGCGTCGCTGATGATGCAGGTGAGGCTGAACAGCGAGAACATCACGATGAAGAAGATGTCGATCGGTCGCCTGCGCAGCGGCAGGTTCGCGGGGACGGCCGGCGCGGCGGGCGCGCTCTGCGAGGTCACGGTGCTCACGGGGCGAGCCTAGACCCGCCCCGGCGCCGATCGCGGCTGCGACGCTATTTGAGCGACTTCTGCATCAGCACGGTGCCGAGCCAGCGCTCGAACTTGTAGCCGACGCGGCCCATCCGGCCGATCTCGGTGAAGCCGAAGTTCTCGTGCATCTTGATCGACGCCTCCGCGCCCTTGTCGGCGATGACGGCGATCATCTCCTTGAGGCCCGCCGCCTTCGACCGGTCGATCAGCTCCTGCATCAGCACCGGGCCGAGGCCCTTGCCGGTGGACGCGGCGCCCAGGTAGATCGAGTTCTCGACCGTGAACCGGTACGCCTTCTTCTGCTTCCACGGCGAGACCAGCGCGTAGCCGAGGATCTGGCCGCTCGGCGACTCGGCGACGATGAACGGCATCCCGAGCTTGTGCAGGTACGCGTACTTGCTCTTCCACTCCCGCAGCGTCATCGGGTCCTCGTCGAAGGTCACGGTGCTGTTGGCGACGTAGTGGTTGTAGATCTCGCGGATGTCGGGCATGTCCTGCAGCGTCGCCTCGCGGATGCTGTACTCGAACGCCGCCTCCTGCGCCTCCGGCTTGCGCAGGTGGCGCGGCAGGACGCGGCGCGTCTCGTATTCCTCTTCCAGCACGCGACCAGCCTACGTCGCCCGTGTTGCGGCCGCGTTACGGCGCGAGCGACCAGTCGACCGGCTTCTGGCCTGCATGCTCCAGCAGCGCGTTCGCCCGCGAGAACGGGCGGGAGCCGAAGAAGCCGCGCGAGGCGGACAGCGGGCTCGGGTGCGCTGACTCGATCACCGGGTTGCCGCCGAGCATCGGCTTCAGCGTCGACGCGTCCCTGCCCCAGCGGACCGAGACGAACGGGCGACCGCGCGCCACCAGCGCGCGGATGGCGTGCTCGGTGATCGGCTCCCAGCCCTTCCCGCGGTGCGACGCCGGGGTCCCCGGCCGCACGGTGAGGACGCGGTTGAGCAGCATGATGCCGTTCTCCGACCACGCGCTCAGGTCGCCGTGCGGCGGCGGCACGTGGCCGAGGTCCTCGCGCAGCTCCCGGTAGATGTTCTGCAGGCTCCTCGGCAGCGGGCGCACGTCCCGTTCGACCGCGAAGGACAGACCGATGGGATGCCCGGGCGTCGGGTAGGGGTCTTGGCCGACGATGAGGACGCGGACGTCCGCGAGCGGCGCGCGGAACGCCCGCAGCACGTTCGGCCCGGCCGGGAGGTACGGGCGGCCGGCCGCGACCTCGGCGCGCAGGAAGTCGCCCATCGCGGCGATCCGGTCGGCGACCGGCGCGAGCGCCTCCGCCCAGCCCGGGTCCATCGACCCGTCGGCGGCCAGCTCGGCCAGGGACTTCGGCACGGCGTTCAGTGCGAGGTCGCCGTCACCGGGGGCAGCGCCGACCACGGGAAGGTGATCCAGCGGTCGGTGCGGCGCCAGACGAAGTCGGGCTCGAGCACCGTGCGCGGCTTCGAGTACAGGCACACCGTCCGCACGTCGGCGCCGGAGGCGACGATCAGGTCGACCACCATCGCGAGCGTCCGGCCGGAGTCGGAGACGTCGTCCACCAGCAGCACCCGCTTGGCCTGCAGCGCCGCCGAGTCGAGCATCGGGGGCAGCACGACGGGCTCGGGCAGGCGGGTGTCGACGCCGGTGTAGAACTCGACGTTGAGGGCCCCGCAGGCCTTGATCCCGAGGGCGTAGGAGATCGCGCCGGCGAGCAGCAGACCGCCGCGCGCGATGGCGACGACCATGTCCGGTTCGAACCCGGACTCGACCACTTCGCCCGCGAGATGACGGGCCGCGTCGCCGAACTCGAGCCAGCCCAGGACCTCCCGCTCCGTCTCCGCGAGAACGCTTGAACCTGAATCGTCGATTTCGCTGGCCACGCATCTACGTTACAAGGGCACGCGCGGTGTTAGCATCCGCGCATGACTTCGAAAGAGGCGGTCGCCCAGCGTCGGTCGACGGCAGCCATCGGCGCGACGGCCGCACTCATCGGATGGCTCGCCCTCGTCGAGCTCACGAGCGGGATCCTGCAGGGCTACTACGTGCCGCTGATCTCGGACATTGTGAAGCACCTGGGCATCCACGACGCGGACTACAACTGGTTCGAGGCGGCGCAGCTGCTGCTGTCGGCGCTGGTGGTGCCCGTGCTCGCCAAGCTCGGCGACATGTTCGGCCACAAGCGCATCCTGCTGGTAGCGACGCTGCTGACCGCGCTGACGACGTGGGCGCTCGCGTTCTCGCAGGACTTCACGACCTACCTCGTCGCGTTCGCGCTGCAGGGCTTCTACGTGGTGTGGCTGCCGCTCGAGGTCGCGCTCATCTTCGACCGCGGCCGCCGCACGGGAACCGCCGCCTCCCGCACCCACCGGGCCGCGGGCCTGCTGGTCGTGGCGCTGGAGTTCGGCGCGATCCTCGGCGCGGTGGGCGCCGGGATGCTGTTCACGGCCTTCGCCGGCAACGTCGCGCTCACGCTGATGGTGCCGGCGATCGCGGTGACGCTGGTCTTCTTCGCGATCCTGTTCGGCGTCCCCGAGTCGGAGCCGGTGCCCGGCCGGCGCCTGGACGGCATCGGCTTCATCCTGCTCACCATCGGGCTGCTGCTGATCACCTCCGGGCTGACGTTCCTGCGCATCAACGGCGTCGGCACCTGGTGGGTCTGGGCGCTGATCGTGCTCGGCGTCCTCGCGTTCGTCCCGTTCGCCCGCTGGGAGCTGCGCCAGGAGGACCCCGCGATCGACCTGCGCGTGCTGCGCAAGCCGAACATGTGGCCGGTGCAGCTGACGGCGGGGCTCATCGGCATCAGCCTGCTCGGCGCGCAGGCGCCGCTCAGCACCTACGCCGGGACGGATCCGGTGAACGGCTACGGCCTCGGCCTCTCGGCCGGGCAGCGCAGCATCCTGATCGGCGCGTACCTAATCTCGATGATCGTCGGGGCGGTGCTGTTCCCGCTGGTGTCGTCGTGGCTGAACCCGCGCGTCACGCTGATCGGGGCGTCCTTCCTGGTGGCGATCGGCTACCTGCTGTTCGTGCCGTTCCACCTCGAGACCTGGCAGGTCTTCACCAACATGGCCATCGCCGGCATCGGCTCCGGCGCCCTCGTCGGCGCGCTTCCGGCCGCGGCCGCCGCGGCCGCTCCGCGCGGGCAGACCGGCGTGGCGACGGCGATGACGAACACCACGAAGACCATCGGCGGCTCGTTCGCGTCCGCGGTCTTCGGCGTCGTGCTGCTCACGGGCGCGGCGACGGTCACCGCGACCGCGGCGAGCCTGTTCGGCTACATGCTGGTGTGGACGATCTGCGGACTCGGAGCCCTCGTCGCCGCGGTGCTCCTCTTCTTCGTGCCGAAGCTGGCATTCGCGGACGCGGAGGTGCCCGCGATCTGACGGAAGGGGATCCCCATGGACGCACAGCTGCCGAAGGCCGTGGACGACGCGCTCACGCGCTTCCTCCTCGAGCAGAGACGCCTCGCCCCCGGGCTGGTCAGCCGTGCGATCGTGACGGGATCCGCCGTCGCCGGTGACTGGCACCACGGCGTGAGCGACATCGACGTGGTGTTCGTGGTCACGCGCGACCCGAAGGACGACCTGGAGGCGCTCGCCTCGCTGCACGCCGCCTCCGATCCGCACATCGACGGCGTCTACCTCACCGAGTCGGAGATCGCCCGCGGCCCCGACGCCGTGCAGACCGCCCCGCAGGTGGTGGAGGGCGTTCTCGTCTCCGCGCTGGAGGGCGGCCAGCTGAGCTGGGTCACCTGGCGGGAGCTGGAGGACGGCGTGCAGGGCGTCGTCGACGGCGGCGACGTGATCTGGTCGCCCACTGCCGACCGGCACCCGGACGTCGAGGAGGGCGTGGTGACGTTCTCCCGCGAGAACCTCATCGAGTACTGGGGGCCGCTCGGCGACGGCGCCGAGGCGGAGCTCGCCGACCGCCCCGACGACGGCCCGGTGCGATCGGAGACGGTGCGCTGGCTGGCCCTCGGACCCATCCGGCTTGTCGCCACGCTGGAGACCGGCCGCATCCTCTCCAAGACCGCGGCGGCCCGCTTCGCCCAGGAACGCTGGCCCGAGCACGCCGACCTGTTGGACCGCGTCGTCCGCGACCGCGCCGGCGACCGCCAGAGCTTCACCGCGGCCGACGCGCGCGAGGCGATCGCGCTGCTGCGCACCTGCGTCGCCGAGGCCCGGGCCTGACCCGCACACCCCACCCCGCAGGGCCGCCCCGCACCCGCAAAACGCCCCACCACCCCCCACCACGCCCGCCCACCCGACCG
>NZ_JBQCGZ010000002.1:0-12346 GCF_051955155.1 Leifsonia sp. | reverse complement strand
CCGGGCTTCAGCAGCCCTTCCTGCTCCGCAGCGTCGATGATGCGGGAGGCGATGCGGTCCTTCGACGATCCGCCGGGGTTCAGGTACTCGAGTTTGACGAGCACCGTCGCCGCGATCCCGTCGGTCAGCCTGTTGAGCTTCACGAGAGGGGTGTCGCCGACCAAGTCAGTGATGGTCTCTGCGTACTTCACGGGCTCCACCGTAACAGGACGGCCGCGGCGGGCGGCCTCTGTTACCTCCGCGCATCCGCGCCCGCCGCCTAGAATCGCTTGCATGCCCGTGTCCGACCTCTCCCCCGTGGCCCAGGACTACCTGAAGATCATCTGGTCGGCCACCGAATGGGCGGGCGATCCCGTCACGGTCAAGCAGCTGTCCGAGCGGATGGGTGTGCGCGCCGCCACGGTGTCCGACGGCATCCGCCGGCTCGCCGACCAAGGGCTGCTCGTGCACGAGCCGTACGGCGGCATCGAGCTGACCGAGGCCGGGCGGCTGGGCGCGGTCGCGATGGTGCGCAGGCACCGGCTGATCGAGACGTTCCTCGTGGAGGAGCTCGGCTACGGCTGGGACGAGGTCCACGACGAGGCCGAGGTGCTCGAGCACGCGGTCTCCGACGAGCTGGTCGACCGCATCGACCGCCGGCTCGGCTACCCGGCCCGCGATCCGCACGGGGACCCGATCCCGACCGCGGACGGCACGCCGCGCCGTCCGGAGGCGGTGCCGCTGCTCTCCGCCGACACCGGCGTCCCGCTCACGATCGTCCGCATCTCGGACGCCGACCCGGCCGTGCTGCGCTACCTCGCCGAGCGCGGGCTCGGGCTGGATGCGCTGGTCACGGTGGACGAGCATCGCGAGTTCGCCGGGGACGTCACCGTGCGCGTCGGCGGCGAGCCGCTCGTCCTCGGCGCGACCGCCGCCTCCGCCGTCTGGGTCGCCGCCCGCTGATCCCTCCGCCCGCCGAGCGGCGCCTTAATGTCACTACTCGCCGCGAAAAGTGACATGAACCTGCCACTCGGCGGGCGGGAGCGGGGGTCAGGCCGCTCCGGTGAGGGTGAGGACGACGAGCGCGAGGTTCAGAACGACCACGAGCGCCGCGACCAGACCGCCGGCGACGCGCACCCACGTCGCGTCCGCCCGCTCGCCCATCACCGCGCGGGATCCGGTCAGCCGCAACAGCGGGATCATCGCGAACGGGATGCCGAGGCTCAGGAACACCTGCGAGAGCACCAGCGCCCAGGTCGGGTCGACGCCGAGCGCAAGGATCACGACGGCCGGGATGAGCGTGACCACCCTGCGCGCGAGCAGCGGCACCCGCACCCGCAGCAGGCCGCCCATGATCGTGGCGCCCGCGTAGCTGCCGACCGAGGTGGAGGCGAGGCCGGACGCCAGCAGGCCGATCGCGAAGATCGCGCCGATCACGGGCCCGAGCGCGGCGCTGATCGCGGCGTGCGCGCCCGCGATGCTGTCCGTGCCGTCGATACCGGAGAGCGAGGACGCCGCGAGCAGCAGCATGGCGATGTTCACGGCGCCGGCCAGGAGGAGCGCGAGCAGCACGTCCAGCCGGGTCGCCCGCAGCAGGGTGCGCACGCGGCCGGCGTCCCCGCTCAGCCCGTGCCGGTCGCGCGCGAGCGCGGAGTGCAGGTAGATCGCGTGCGGCATCACGGTCGCGCCGAGCATGCTCGCGGCCAGCAGCACGGTCGACGCCCCGTCGAAGCGCGGGACCAGGCCGCCCGCCGCCGCGCCCCAGTCCACGGGGCTGACGACCAGCCCGGCCAGGAAGCCGACGGCGATCACGCCGAGCAGCGCGCAGATCACGACCTCGAACGGCCGCTGCCCGTGCCGGGACTGCACGGCGAGGATGCCGATGGCCGCGATCCCGACGATCAGGCCGCCGAGCGGCAGCGGCAGGCCGAACAGAAGGTTGAGGGCGATCGCCCCGCCGATCACCTCGGCGATGTCGGTGGCGGCAGCGACCAGCTCCGCCTGCGCCCAGTAGGCGCGCCGGGCGCCGGTGCCGAGCCGCGCCCCCAGCAGCTCCGGCAGGCTGCGGCCGGTGACGATGCCGAGCTTGGCGGACTGGTACTGCACGAACACCGCGATCGCGTTCGCGGCGACCAGCACCCACACCAGCAGGTAGCCGTAGCGGGCGCCCGCCGTAAGGTTCGCGGCGACGTTGCCCGGGTCGACGTAGGCGATGGCCGCGACGAACGCGGGGCCGAGCAGCAGGAGCAGGCGCAGCGGGGCCCGCGTCGGGCGTTCCCGCACCTCCAGCGCCATTCCTCGCCCTCCCTCACCAGAATGTTAGCCCAGCCTAACACCGCGCGCTGACGCGCGATCGTCCCCGTTCGGGACGACTGTCCGTGCGCGAGCATCCCCCGGACGTACCGGGCAGGCACAGTCGCGGGGCGGGTGGGACGGACGGGTTACGGCTCGGGGGTGAGGGCCGCTGCGGTCTGCTCGCGGTAGAGGCGGGAGTAGACGCCGCCGAGCTCCAGCAGCTCGCGGTGGCTGCCGCGCTCCACGACCTGGCCGTGGTCGATCACGAAGATCACGTCGGCGGCGACGATGGTGGAGAGCCGGTGCGCGATCGCGATGGTCGTCCGCCCGCGGGAGGCGGTGTCAAGCGCCTGCTGCACGACACGCTCGGAGATCGTGTCGAGCGCGCTCGTCGCCTCGTCCAGGATCAGCACCTCCGGATCCTTGAGCAGCACGCGCGCGATCGCGATGCGCTGCTTCTCGCCGCCGGAGAGCCGGTAGCCGCGTTCGCCGACCACCGTGGAGTAGCCGTCGGGGAAGCCGACGATCGTCTCGTGGATGTTCGCGAGCCTGGCCGCCGCCTCCAGCTGCTCCTGCGTCGCGTCCGGCCGCGCGTAGCGCAGGTTCTCCGCGATCGTGGCGTGGAAGAGGTAGGTCTCCTGGCTGACCACGCCGATGTGCGAGACCAGCGAGTCCTGCTGCAGCTCGCGGATGTCGGCGTCGCCGAACAGGATGCGCCCGCTCGTCGCGTCGTAGAACCGCGGGATGAGGTACGACACCGTCGTCTTGCCGGCGCCGCTCGGCCCGACGAACGCCGCGAACTGCCCGGGCTCGATCACGAACGACACGTCGTCGAGGGTGTTCCGCTCCCCCTCCCGCGCGTCCGGGTAGCGGAAGACCACGTGCTCGAACTCGATGCGACCGAGCCCGCGCGCCGGGTCGACCGGCACCGCATCCGGCCGGTCCGCGATCGCCGGCTTCAGGTCGAGGTACTCGAAGATGCGGGCGAAGAGCGCCCCGGAGGTCTGCAGGTCGAGGGCGACCCGCATCAGCGCGAGCAGCGGGAACAGCAGCCGCGCCTGCACGGTGGTGAACGCCACGATCGTGCCCGCGGTGATGTCCGTCGCTCCTCTGAGGATCAGCCAGCCGGAGACCAGGTACACGATCGCGGGGATGGAGGACAGGAAGATGTTCACCATCGCGAAGAACCACTGGCCGCTCATCGCCTGCGACACCTGCAGCCGGATCTGGTTCCGGTTCTCGCCGGAGTAGCGCTCCACCTCGGCCGCCTGCCGGTTGAAGCTCTTGGAGAGCAGGATGCCGGACACGCTCAGCGTCTCCTGCGTGATCGCGGTCATGTCCGACAGCGACTCCTGCGTCTTGGTCGCGATCCGCGCGCGCACCTGGCCGACGCGGCGCTGCGCGATCACCAGGATCGGCATCAGGATCACGGCCACGATCGTCAGCTGCCAGTTCAGCAGCAGCATCGCCACCAGCGCCGCGATCACCGTGACGGTGTTGCCGAGGATGCTGGACATCGTGTTCGTGAGCACGCTCGCGACGCCGCCGACGTCGTTCTGCAGCCGGGACTGGATGATGCCGGTCTTGGTCTTGGTGAAGAAGCTCAGCTCCATCGACTGCAGGTGGGCGAACAGCCGAACCCGCAACGCGCCCATCACCTTGTTGCCGACCGTCGCGGTCAGGTACGTCTGCCACACCCCGAGCAGGGCGGAGCCTACGAAGACCACGATCATCAGCACGACGATCTCGATCAGCACCGGCATGTCCGGCGAGCCGCTCTTCGGGAACAGGCCGTCGTCGAACGCGCGCTGCGTCAGCAGCGGTGGGACGACAGACAGCGCCGCACCGATCAGGACGAGCGCCATCGTCACGATGATCGCCATCCTGTGCGGCGCGAAGAGCGTCACGATGCGGCGGAACAGGTGCGGGATCTTCGGCGCCGTCGCGTTGAGCGCCTTCTGCGCCTCCGCGTCGCTCGCACTGACGCGCGAACGCATCCCGCCTCCGCCCATCCCGCGCATCCCGCTCACGGATCACAGCCTAACTCCGCTGGTCTCGTCCGATCGCGGGCGGCCCGTCGTGACCGAACCGCAATGCAAGCGCTTGACGTAAACGCTTGCAGCGGCGAGACGAGTGGGGGTACGGTGTCGACGGGCGCGTCCGCGCTCGCACCAAGAGCTCAACGAGGAGTGAAATGAAAGCAGCACGTCTCTCCGTGATCGCCGGTGTGGCCCTGGTCGGGCTGGCCCTGGCGGGATGTACCGGCGGCGGATCCGGAGGCAGCGGGGGCGGAGACGCCAACGCCAACCTCACCGGCAAGGGTCCGATCACCTACGTGCAGGGCAAGGACAACTCGAATGTCGTCCGTCCGCTCATCGAGAAGTGGAACGCCGCCCACCCGAACGAGAAGGTCACCTTCAAGGAGCAGACCGACCAGGCCGACCAGCAGCACGACGACCTCGTGCAGCACTTCCAGGCCAAGGACTCGAACTACGACGTGGTCGACGTCGACGTCGTGTGGACCGGTGAGTTCGCCGCGAAGGGCTGGCTCCAGCCGCTGAAGGGCGACTTCAAGATGGACAACTCGGCGCTGCTGGCGCCGACCGTCAAGTCGGGCACCTACAACGGGACGCAGTACGCGGCCCCGCAGACCTCCGACGGCGGCATCCTGTACTACCGCAAGGACCTGGTCCCCACCCCGCCGAAGACGTGGGATGAGATGCTCAAGGACTGCGACATCGCCAAGGCGAAGGGCATCGGCTGCTACGCCGGTCAGTTCGCCCAGTACGAGGGCCTGACCGTGAACGTGGCCGAGGCCATCAACACCAACGGCGGCACCATCGTCGGCGACGACGGCAAGACCGTCACCGTCGACAGCTCCGAGGCCAACGCGGGTCTGACCCGCCTGGTGGACGGCTTCAAGAACGGGCAGATCCCGGCCGAGGCCATCACCTACCAGGAGGAGCAGGGCCGCCAGGCGTTCGAGGCCGGCAAGCTGATGTTCCTGCGGAACTGGCCGTACGTGTACAACCTGGCCAAGACCGACGGCTCGTCCACGGTCAAGAACACCTTCGGCATCGCTCCGCTTCCCGGCATCACCGCCGACAAGCCCGGCGTCTCGAGCCTGGGCGGCCACAACGCGGCGATCAGCGTGTACTCGAAGCACAAGGCCACCGCGTTCGAATTCCTGAAGTTCCTCCAGAGCGAGGAGACCCAGAAGTTCTTCGTGACGCAGGGCTCGCTGGCCCCTGTCCTCTCGTCGCTGTACGACGACGCGGGCCTGAACCAGCAGCTGCCGTACCTGTCCACCCTGAAGACGTCGATCGAGAACGCGGTGCCGCGTCCCGTCTCGCCGTTCTACCCGGCCATCACCAAGGCCGTTCAGGACAACTCCTACGCCGCCCTCAAGGGCGACAAGTCCGTGGACCAGGCACTGAAGGACATGGCGTCGGCCATCAAGACCGCCAGCTCCGGGCAGTAACGCCCGTCGCGGTCACCGGGCGGCGGGAGCCCTCCCGCCGCCCGGTCCCCCTACCCACTGCAGTTTCCCGGAGGCAGCACATGTCAGCGTCGAACGTCGTCGCCCCGTCATCAACGAAGAACCGGCCGCCAGAGCAGCGCGCCGGAGTCAAGCACAACCGCCGCCAGCAGAGTCGCTGGGCCTTCTACCTGATCATCCCCACGCTGATCCTGCTCGCCGTCGTCATCGGCTACCCGATCGTGAGCGCCGTCGTCATGTCCTTCCAGAAGGACGCCGGCCTCGACCCCGCGACCGGCCTGTTCGTGCAGGGCGGCTTCGCCGGTTTCCAGAACTACGCCCACTGGCTGTTCCAGCAGTGCGCCGGCCCGAACGGCGAGACCATCAGCTGCCCGCCGGGCAACCTCGGCTCCACCTTCTGGAGTGCGGTCGGCGTCACCTTCTTCTTCACGGTCACCACGGTCGTCCTGGAGACCGTGCTCGGCCTCTGGTTCGCGCTCATCATGAACCGCGCGTTCCGCGGCCGCGGCTTCGTCCGCGCGGCCATCCTGATCCCGTGGGCGATCCCCACCGCCGTCACCGCGAAGCTGTGGTTCTTCATCTTCTCGGTCGCCGGCGTCGCCAACGCCATCCTGAACACGCACATCCTCTGGACGAGCGACGAGTGGGCCTCCCGCTTCGCGGTGATCATCGCCGACACCTGGAAGACGACGCCGTTCATGGCGCTGCTCATCCTGGCCGGCCTGCAGATCATCCCGGAGGACGTCTACGAGGCGGCGAAGATGGACGGCGCGTCCACCTGGCAGCGCTTCTGGCGGGTCACCATGCCGCTGCTGAAGCCCGCGCTCATGGTCGCTGTGCTGTTCCGCGTGCTCGACGCGCTCCGCATCTACGACCTGCCGCAGATCCTCACCGGCGGCGGCGGAGGAACGGGCCATGCCACGACGACACTGTCCATCCTCGTGGTCGATCAGATCAGGCAGGGCTTCAACAGCGCTGCCGCCCTCTCCACCATCACGTTCATCCTGATCTTCCTGGTCGCGTTCATCTTCGTGCGGTTCCTCGGCACGAACGTGGTGCGAACACAGGAGACGCAAGCGAAGGGAGCGAAGGGATGACCACCGTCGCCGGCCCCGCGTCCGCAACGGCGGAGGCGAACGCCCTGCCCCGCACGCGCACCAAGAACCGCACCAAGTCGCGCAACCGCAACCAGAGCATCCGCACCATCGTCCAGGCGATCGTGATCGTGCTGTGGTGCCTGCTGCCGTTCTACTGGATGGTCGTCACGTCGTTCCGCGACGTCGGCTACACCAACGACAACACGCCGTGGTTCACCCACGTGACGCTGGACAACTACGTGACGGCGCTGTCGACCAACCTCGGCAACCACCTCGGCCAGGCGCTGCTGAACTCGCTGTTCATCGGCGTCTGCGTCACGGCGATCTCGCTCGTGGTCGGCATCTTCGCCTCGTACGCGCTCGCCCGCCTCGAGTTCAAGTTCAAGGGCATCATCCTGGGGATCATCCTGGCCGCCTCGATGTTCCCCGGCGTCGCGCTCATCACCCCGCTGTTCCAGCTGTTCACGAACATCGGCTGGATGGGCACCTACCAGGCGCTGATCATCCCGGAGATCTCGTTCGCGCTGCCGCTGACGGTCTACACGCTCGTCTCGTTCTTCCGCGAGATGCCGTGGGACCTGGAGGAGGCCGCGCGGATCGACGGCTGCACGCAGGCGCAGGCGTTCCGGAAGATCATCCTGCCGCTGGCGGCGCCCGCGGTGTTCACCACCGCGATCCTCGCGTTCATCTCCTCGTGGAACGAGTTCCTGATCTCCAGCCAGCTGTCGAGCGACGCGACGCAGCCGGTCACGGTGGCCATCGCCTCGTTCACCGGCAGCCAGCCGCACCAGGAGCCGTACACGGCCGTCATGGCGGCCGGTACGATCGTGACCGTGCCGCTGATCATCCTGGTGCTCATCTTCCAGCGCCGGATCGTCGCGGGCCTGACCGCAGGTGGAGTGAAGGGCTGAACGGATGCGCTGGAACGATCCGCTGGAACTCGTCGACGTCGGTCTCGGCTTCGTCGGCTTCTTCGGTGTCGCGTTCCTGATCATCACCGCGGCCTGCGAGCTGACCGGGCAGCCCGCGCTCGCCTGGGCGCTCACGACGCTCGCGCTCGTCCTCGCCTTCATCGCGCTCTGGCAGGCGCGCCGTCGCATCCTGACGGCGCGCCACCGGGCGGAGGAGGCGCGGCTCGGGCAGGACTCCTGACCGGGCACGGCGATGGCAGGAATCGAGGAGGTCGCGCGCGCGACCGGAGTCTCCACGGCCACGGTCTCTCGCGCGCTGCGGGGGCTCCCGAACGTCTCCGACAAGACACGCGCCGCGGTGCGGCGCGCGGCCGACGAGCTCGGCTACGTCGCGTCGTCGAGCGCGTCGGGGCTCGCGAGCGGCAGAACGCTCGCGCTCGGCGTCGTCGTCCCGTCGGTGAGCCGCTGGTTCTACACGCAGGTGCTGGAGGGCGTCGACGCGGAGCTGCGCTCGGCCAGCTACGACATGATCCTGTTCAACCTGGGCGGTCACCGCGGCGACCGTGAACGGGTGTTCCACCGCAGCATCCTGCGCAAGCGAACGGATGCGCTCCTCGCGCTGTGTCTGGACTTCACCGCGGACGAGCGCGAGCAGTTGGCGACGCTCGGGCATCCGACCATCGTCGTCGGTGGGCCGGTCAAGGGCCTGCGCAGCGTCGGCATCGACGAGAAGGCGACCGCCCGAGCGGCGACGGAACACCTCATCTCGCTCGGCCACACGGAGATCGCGCATCTCGGCGGGGAGGACGAGGAGGGCCTGAACAGCAACGTCCCGCTCGGCCGGCTGCGCGGCTTCGAGAAGGCGATGCACACGGCCCACCTTCCGGTGCGGCCCGAGTGGGTCATCCCTGGCGGGTTCTCGCTGCCGGAGGGCCGCGCAGCGGTGAACCGGCTGCTGGAGCGACCCGGTCCCCGGCCGACCGCCATCTTCGCCGGTTCGGACGAAATGGCGTTCGGCGCGATTCTCGCGGCCGGCGACCACGGCCTGCGAGTGCCGGAGGACATCTCGGTGATCGGCATCGACGACCACGACTATGCCGAGAGCTTCGGCCTGACCACTATGGCGCAGAGCCCGTTCGACCAGGGTGCACTGGCGACCCGCATCCTGCTGGACGAGCTCGGCGGCGCAGAACCGCGGGCCCGCTCGGTGCGCGCGGACGCCCACCTCGTCGTCCGCAGCTCCACTGCGCGACCCCCGAAATGACCGGCCCGCGAGCGTTGTGAACGTGAACACGCGTTTCGTCTGAAATAATGACAGTGCCGGCCGCCGGCCGATCGCGCCTTTCGGGTAGGCACGATCGCGCGCCGATCGCCGGTCCGTTCCCAACTCCTAGACGGTGACGGGAAGAGCCGCCCTGCCTAGGAACGGGGCGGCTCTTCGTCTCTCCAGCCATCGCTTCCGGAGTTCTTCACGCAACACGCCGGGCGCGAGGGTGAAGAACTCCGGAAGCGTTTGCGAGGGGCGTCAGTCGGCGTCGGCGACGGCCAGGACCTCCGCCTCCTGCTGCTGCGTCTCCTGCGGCGCATCCACGCGCTTGAGGTGCTTGTGGCCGATCATCACGAGCGCGACGGCGATGAGCACCGAGATCGCGCCGGCGTAGAACGGCGTCGACGGGCTGATGGTGTCCGCGAGCAGCGTCGCGGCGGGCGGGGCGATCGCGCCGCCGAGGAACCGGACGCCGGAGTAGGAGCTCGACGCGACCGAGCGCGGCAGGTCCGTGGCCTCCATCACGCACTCCGTGAGCACGGTGTTCAGGATGCCGAGGAGCAGACCGCCGACGATCACGCAGACGATCAGCGCGACCAGCGACGAGCTGAACAGACCCGCCGCAGCGAGGTCGATCGCCAGCAGCGGCATCACCAGCCACAGCACCCGCGTGCGCGGCAGGCGCGCGGTCAGCAGCGGGGCGACCCACACCGACGTGACCGCGAGCGCGACGCCCCAGCCGAAGAAGATCAGGCCGAGCGTGATCGCGTCCTCGACGCCGAGCGGCACCAGCGCGAACGGCGTGTAGGCGAGCAGCACGAAGAAGCCGATGTTGTAGAACAGGGCCGCCGCGGCGAGGAAGCCGAGCGCCGGCCGCGCGAGCGCGCGGAACGGCGCCGAGAGCTTCGTCGGCGTCGGCTTCTCCGGGTTCTTCTTGAGCATCGTGATGATCGCGACGAAGCCGATCGCCATCAGGGTGGCAGTGCCGAAGAACGGGCCGCGCCAGCTCCAGCTGCCGAGCAGTCCGCCGAGCAGCGGGCCGATCGCGATGCCGAGGCCGAGCGCCGCCTCGTAGAGGATGATCGCCGCGGACGTCCCGCCGGACGCGGCGCCGACGATGGTCGCGAGCGCGGTGGAGATGAACAGCGCGTTGCCGAGGCCCCAGCCGGCGCGGAAGCCGATGAT
This sequence comes from Leifsonia sp., assembly GCF_051955155.1. Lineage (NCBI taxonomy): Bacteria > Bacillati > Actinomycetota > Actinomycetes > Micrococcales > Microbacteriaceae > Leifsonia > Leifsonia sp. Next base: position 2,113 of record NZ_JBQCGZ010000002.1, on the reverse strand, counting down.
CGACTCCACGTTCTGCGAGAGCCCGGCCGCCAGCGCGAAGATCACGATCAGCGCGAGGCCGATCAGCAGCGTGCGCTTGGCGCCGATCCGGCTGGAGATCCAGCTCGTGAAGAACATCGCGGCGCCGGTGATCAGCAGGTAGCTCGTGAAGAGCATCTCGGTCTGCGTCGGCGTCGCCTGCAGGCTCTTGGCGATCGCGGGGAGAATGGGGTCGACCAGGCCGATGCCCATGAAGGCGATGACCGACGCGAACGCGACGGCCCAGACGGCGGTGGGCTGCTTGAGAATGTTGTCCGGTTTCTCGTGGGACATGGAAAGGCTGAGGCTCCTGAAGGTTCGGTGGATGGGTGTGGACGCCGGGCGCGCGGGCGCCGGCCGGTCAGCGGCCGGTCAGCGACCGGTCAGCGACCGGAGAGCGCGGCGGAGGCGGCGACCGAGAGATCGGCGCGCGACGCGATGACCTGGACGGTGAGGGTCATCGCCGCGAGCTCGTCCTCGGTGATGTCGGCGAACATCGGGACGAGCGCGTCGGCGAGGGTGTCCCGCCAGTCCTGCAGCGCCGCGGCGCCCTTCGGGGTGAGCGCGATCTGCCAGGCGCGCGCGTCGTCGGTGTCGGCGATGCGCTTGACCCACTCGGACTCGACGAGGTTGCGGACGATCTTGGTCATCGTGGGCTGCGAGACGCGGCTCTGGGTGGCGAGCTCGCCGAGGCGCATCGGGCCGGCGCTCTGCAGCACGCTGAGGGTGCGCCAGGTGGCGGGCGACTCGGTGCTTCCGGTGACGCGTGCCGCGATGCGGGTGAGCCGGTGGCTCGCGACGACGAGGTCGCCGAGGGTCTGCCGGAGGGCTGCGGTATCGGTTTCTGCTGTGGTCAGGGATTCGGGCACGGCGACCATTTTATATAGCTCACCTATATAAATCAAGAGGCGCGGGTCGCCAGCAGGACGGCCTGCCGCGATTTCTCTGGCGCCTCCGGCTCGCGCAGGAGCTCGGCCGTGGGCGCGAACCCGGCCGCCAGCAGGCGCTCGCGCACCCGGGCCGGACGCTGCCTCCTGGTGCGCAGGTCGATGTCGTGCCCGTACGCGCGCGTCAGGTGCACGACGTCCTCGTCCGCCTCCTCGCTCACCTGGAACGCGAGCAGCAGCCGGCCGCCTGGCCTCAGCACGCGCGCGAACTCGGCGAACACCGCCGCCTGGAGCTCCTGCGGGACGTGGATGATCGAGTACCAGGAGAGCGCGCCGGCGAGCGACCCGTCCGCGTACGGCAGCTCCGTCATGCTGCCGACCTCGAACGGGATGACGGGGTGCTCGGCGCGTGCCACCTCCACCATCCGCGGGGAGAGATCGAGGCCGCGCACGTCGACGCCGAGCCCGGCCAGGTACGCGGCGATGCGGCCCGGCCCGCAGCCGAGGTCGGCGACCGGTCCCCCGCCGTCGCGGGCGACGTGCTCGGCGAACGCGCCGAGCAGCGCGCGGTCGAGCGGCTTGTCCGCGAGCTCGTCGCGCAGCAGGTCGGCGTAGTCGGCGGCGACGATGTCGTAGGCGGCGCGGGTCGCGTCCAGGTCGGTCATCCGCCCAGTGTATGGCCGGCGTTCCGGGTCCCCGGGCCGGGACGCGGAAGCGCCCCCGGCCGTGGCCGGGGGCGCTTCGTGGTGGGTCTACCGCAGGTACCTGTCGTAGAGCAGGGTCCTGCGGTACAGATCCGGCGGGTGGGCGCCGCTGTCGCGGTCGTCACCGTGCAGGAGCGCGGACCCGAGTCCGCGCAGCGTGGAGGCGTACTGCCGCCATCTGTTCATCGTGGTTCTTCCTTACGGTTGTGCGTCCTTGCACACCGATCAAGCGGGCAGGCGTGATCGGACGCGGTGGATGGTGAGCATCCGCGCCCGTGCGTCTTAAACGCACGGAGGGCGTCGCCCCGTAGCGGGGGCGACGCCCTCCACAACGCGGACACTCTCTTGCGAGGAGTCCGCGTCGCGCACGTGTCCTAGGACACGAAGACGAGCCTGTCAGCCTGTCGTAGAAGAGCCCCGATGGGGCGTCGACTACTTGAGGGTGATGGTGGCGCCAGCCTCTTCGAGCTGGGCCTTCGCCTTCTCAGCGGTCTCCTTGTTGGC
>NZ_JBQCGZ010000001.1:0-42889 GCF_051955155.1 Leifsonia sp. | reverse complement strand
AGCTGCGGGTTCTTCTCCGAGCCGCGCCAGTAGGCGGCGGCGACGCGCGTGAGCGCCCAGCCGTTGCCGATCATGCGGGTGTTCGGCAGGTGCGGGCCGCGGCAGAGGTCCTTCCAGACGGTCTCGCCGGTCTTCGGGTCGACGTTGTCGTAGATGGTCAGCTCGCCGGAGCCGACCTCGACGGACTCGTTGTCGCCGCCGTCGGAGGCGTGGCCCTTGAGCCCGATGAGCTCGAGCTTGAACGGCTCGTGCGCGAGCTCGGCGCGCGCCTCCTCGTCGGTGACGACCCGGCGCACGAAGCGCTGACCCGCGCGCACGATGCGCGCCATCTCCTTGTCGAGGGCCTTGAGGTCCTCCGGGGTGAACGCGTCGGCGACGTCGAAGTCGTAGTAGAAGCCGTCCGTGATGGGCGGCCCGATACCGAGCTTCGCCTCCGGGTTGATCGCCTGCACGGCCTGCGCGAGCACGTGCGCGGTGGAGTGCCGCAGGATGTTGAGGCCGTCGGGCGAGTCGATGGTCACCGGCTCGACCGTGTCGGTGGTCGTGACGGTCGTCGCGAGATCCTTCAGCTCACCGTTGACGCGCATCGCGACAACGGAACGGTCGGTGAAGAGCTCGAAGCCGTCGGCCACCTGTCCACTCCTTGTGTCGTTGGGAAAAGGGATGGCACAAGCCTAGTGCGCGCGGGAGCGGGCTCGGAGACATCCGCCCTCCCGCTGCTACGCTCGCGCCAGGGGGGTCGATATGAGGGGGTACATCGCCGCGCTGGTCGCGGCACCGCTCGCGGTGCTGGTCGCGGTCACGGTCACGGGATGCGTCGCGCCGCCCACGCCGTTCGACGGCGAGCGGCATGCACGGGACGAGCTGCCGTCCGCCGTGGCCGACGTCATCGAGGATGCCGACCTGTCGACGTCGCGGTATCAGGGCGAGGCAGCAGGACGCTCGCTGTACCTCGTGCGCGGCACGGGCTCGTACCAGATCTGCCTCGCCTTCTCGGACGGCAGCGCGGAGGGTGTCGGCGCCTCCTGCAGCGGTGGGGACTGGCTGCGCGTCACGCTCGCCGACGGGGCCGCGTTCGAGGTCCGGCTGGCCGGCTTCCCGGAGACCCCGAGGCCGGGGGAACACGACATCTCCCGATGGCTGCGACAGGTGGACGCGCGGCCGGAGCCGGGAGACGGCGAGAACGACTCGTGAACACGAACAGAGGGGAATGACGATGGGACTCTTCCGACGCCGCGCACAGGAGCCGCAGCCCGAGGACCGCATCGAGTGGGTGACGGCGATCGCGCGGCGGAACCTGGCCGAGCGGGGCATCGAGACGACGATCGAGCACGCCGGAGAGCCGGAGGACGTCACTCTCGTGGCCGCCGACGGACAGCGGTACCCGCTCTTCAACGCGTTCGCGAAGACGCACGGAGCGACCGCCGACCAGGCGGTGCAGATCGTGGCCGAGCACATCGGCAACCTCATCGACGCCCGGAGCACCCCGGCCATCGATCGACTGTCGGCCGACGAGCTCCGCGGCCAGGTGCGCACCCGCATCCTCCCCGGCGGCGAGGGCGCGCCGGGCGAGCCGACGTTCCGCTACGCGCGACGGTTCACCGACGAGCTCATCCTCGCCCTCTGCATCGACTTCCCGACGACCGTGCAGTTCGTCTCCGACGCCGACGTCGACCGGCTCGCCGTGGGTCTGGACGAGCTGTACGCCTACGGTCAGCGCAACACCGACGGCGAGCCCGTCGACCGCCGCTTCGAGCCCGCTCCCGGCATCCAGGTGATCGTCGGCGACTCGATGTTCACCGCGTCCAAGGCCGCCAACCTCCCCGCCGTGATCGGCGAAGCGCCGCGGGGCGCTCTCATCACGATCCCGCACCGGCACGTGCTCATCGCGCTGCCCGTCACCGGAGCCGAGACGCTGCCCGCGGTCGAGCAGCTGCTCGAGATCACGATGCAGGTCCTCCGCAGCGGGCCCCCGCCCGGGGGCGTCGTCTCGGCCGACATCCTGTTCTCCCGTGACGGCGAGGTCAGCCGGGTCTCCTCGATCGACGACGAGGGGATGGTCTCGATCGCCGTCGACGAGCGTCTGCAGAGCGCACTCGAGGAGGCGATCGGCTGACCGGATCCGGAGCGTCCACGGTCGGGGTTGATGGATGTCGATAGCAGAACGCGAGAGTGTCGCCGCCCGGGATCGGATCCGCTCCCGCCGCCGCACGATCGCGGCGAACGTCCTCGTCGCGTGCGCCGTGCTGGTGCTGCTGCTCATGGCGGCCTACGACGCGTTCTTCCTCACCCAGTGGAACATCGTGGGCCGGCTCTTCGTGCTCGGTGGCCTCCTCCTGATGGGGTGGATTCCGGTCGCCCTGGCCATCGTCGCCGTCTGCCTGCGGCCGTACTGGCCGACCTTCATCCTCCTGGGTGTCGTCGGGGCCGCCGTCCTGGCAACGCTGGCGCTCGTCTGGTTCCTGCCGGAAGCGGCGGACACGAACCCGCAGATCTCCTGGCCCCGGCGCGGATAGTCCGCGCGAAGGAGCCGCCTCCGTCGTCCGGTGGATGCGCGGCGGCGTCGGCGGCGACAGGCTGGAGCTGTGCGGTGGCGAGCGGTTCTCGGGTGGATGCCCCTCGGGCTGTTCGCGGCGCTGACCGCCTCCGGTGTGTTGCTCGACTCGGTCGAGACCGGGAACCCGGATGTGCTCCTGGTGGGAACCCTCGATGGCATGCAACTCGGCCTGCTGCTGCTCCTGTTCGCCGCGGCGAGCGGCACGATCGCCCTCATCCAGGCGATCGTGCTGGTGGGCCGACTGCGCTGGGCTCCCGTTCGGGTCCTCGTGCGGCTCATCGCCGGGGTATTGCTCGCGGCCGCCGTCCCCGTCGGCTACGTGCTCCTGATCGCGGCCGCGTTCGCCTCCTCGTACGGGTACCGCCCGCTGACCGTCCCCGGCCACACGGTCGTCGTCCGCTCCTTCACCTGGCACCACACCAGCCTCGCCATCCTCGAGCAGGACGGGATGCTGTTTCACCCCGTGATGCTCTGCGGCGGCTCCCTCCCGGTGGACGCGTACAACGCCTTCTCGGCCGGCCAATACGACATCGTCTCCCGCGGGGGCCGCGCCGTGCTCCGTTTCGCGAAGGCCCGGTCGGCCCGTACACCGGTGCGGCCGTCCTCGGAACGCGACCGGGCGAGGACGTCTCGGGGAGTTGCGCGGCACCCTAACTGCAACAACCCCTCGTTCCTGGGGTTTCTCTCTGCAACGGATGCCTGCAGCTGTGTCGCGTCGTTCGATTCCGTCGCCGTCGCTGCCCCCATCGTCTCTGTGCTTCATTCTGGCATCGCGTCCGCCACGGTGACCTTGCACGGTCCCCCGCGCACCGCCTTCGGCTCACACGTCCACGTCGCAGCATCGGGCGCGATGACAGGTCGGTGTGCTGCAGCTCGACACTGTGCGGTAGTGTCTGCGGCGGATGACCATTCGAATCGCGATCCTCGCACGCCCCTGACGGCTCAGCTCTCGCGCGTGCGCGCGGCGACGGGCTCGTGACGGCCGGGAGTCTCCGACTCCCGCGCCCCTCACCGCTTTCGTCAACTCGTCAGGAGCACGCAATGACCCACATCCTCATCACCGGCGCATCCGGCCGTCTGGGCGGCGCCGCCGTCCGTTCCCTGCTCGCCCTCCATCCCGCCGCGGAACTGCACGCGCTGGTCCGCACGCCAGAAGCCGCCGATCGACTCGTACGGATCGGAGTGGATGCGCGCATCGCCGACTACGCGGATCCTCTGCGCCTCGCGGAAGCATTCCGCGGAATCGATCGTCTGCTCTTCGTCTCGAGCCCGGTGCTCGATCCGGGCGAGCGGCTCCGCCAGCATCGCGCTGTCGTCGCCGCCGCGACGTCGCTCGAGCACATCGTCTACACGAGCATCCAGGGCGCCGAGCGCGACCCGGCCCATTCGGCGACGGAAGCCGCGCTGCGCGCACGCGGCGGAACGACGATCCTGCGCAACGGGTTCTACACCGAGCCCTTCGTGTCGGCAGCCCTCGAGCAGGCGCGGAACGGATCGATCGCGTCGGCCACGGCGTCCCAGCCGCTGGCCACCGCGTCCATCGCCGATCTCGCCGACGCCGCCGCACGGCTGGTCCTAGGCTCGCCCCACGAGGGGCTGCTGGAGCTGCGTGGGCCGGCGTGGACGTATGCCGAGCTCGCAGCCGTCCTGGGCGGTCTGCTGGAGCGGCCCGTCGACCACCGGGATGTCGCTGTCGCCGACGCCGGCCCATTCGGACCGCTGCATGCGGCGGCGGCGGCAGGGCTGCTCGCGCACCAGACGGACGATCTCCGTCTGACGCTCGGTCACGACCCGCGGCGGATCGGGGAAGTCGCTGCCGAGGTGCTGGCAGACGTCGAGAGTGCCGGGAACGCATCGACGGATGGACCCGAGAAGCTGGACGATCCGCGAGCGCGGGGCGGAAGGCCCTGACGACGGCATGGCGTGCGACGGCGGCCCGGCAACGCATCCCGGTTGCCGGGCCAAGGCGGCCACGATGACCGGAAGGCTGAAGCCGACATGTCGCCATGCTGGACCGCGGCGGGTCGCCGCTACATCGGTGCAATGAGAAAACCCCCGGTCTCCCGGGGGTTTCTCTCTGTGGGCGATACTGGGATCGAACCAGTGACCTCTTCCGTGTCAGGGAAGCGCGCTACCGCTGCGCCAATCGCCCGAGCCTGACGAATCAGGATCGAGGTGGATACGGGATTCGAACCCGTGTATACGGCTTTGCAGGCCGCTGCCTCGCCTCTCGGCCAATCCACCGAACGGGTTGTTCACCGTATTCGAGAGGCCCGGAATCGTTCAGAAACCGGGCCGGCTCGAGCGGATGACGAGACTCGAACTCGCGACCCTCACCTTGGCAAGGTGATGCGCTACCAACTGCGCTACATCCGCATTTCGTTCCGCGGTCTCCCGCGGCACTTGAATGACTTTAGCCGATCCCGACGCCGATGACAAAACCGGACGCGCCGTCCGGGTGTGTCGCGGAGCGCGACCCGCCCGACGGCCGGCCGATGTGCATTCCGGCCCCCGCGTCGGCTAGTATCGAATCTCGCAGCCGGGCGACCGGCCGCGGTCCGCACGGGCGATTGGCGCAGTTGGTAGCGCGCTTCCTTCACACGGAAGAGGTCATCAGTTCGAGTCTGGTATCGCCCACCACCAGCGACAGAACCCCCCGGCACGCGCCGGGGGGTTCTTGCTGTGCCCGCGTCCGGGATCGTCGGCCCCAGCGTTCAGCGGTAGTCGTAGACCCGCTGGTACTTTCCTTCGCTGCGCGGGAGCTCCCCCGGCTCCACGAGCACCACGTCGACAGTCGTACCGATGTGCGACTTGATGCGCTGCTGGAGCACGACCGCAGCCGTCTCGCAGACAGCGCGTTCGAGGGACGGATGCCGTTCGATCCGGACGGTCATCGCGTCCATGCGACCGCTCGTGCGCAACTCCAGGACGAAATGCGGTGTGAGCGCCTCGATGCCCAGGACGAGTTCCTCGATCTGGGTCGGGAAGAGATTCACGCCCCGGACGATGATCATGTCGTCGTTGCGCCCGGTGATCTTCTCGATACGCCGCATCGCGGGGAACGCGGTCCCCGGCAGAAGACGGGTGAGGTCGCGCGTGCGATACCGGATGACCGGGAACGCCTCCTTCGTCAGCGACGTGAACACCAGCTCCCCGATCTCACCGTCCGCCACCTGCGCGCCGGTGTCGCCGTCGACCGTCTCGGGCAGGAAGTGATCCTCCCACACGTGCGGACCATCCTTCGTGGTGACGGCCTCGTTCGCGACGCCGGGTCCCATGACCTCGCTGAGGCCGTAGATGTCGACAGCCTCGATGCCGAGCCGCCGCTCGATCTCCCGGCGGAGTTCGTTGGTCCACGGCTCGGCGCCGAGAATGGCCACCTTCAGGGAGGTCGAGCGAGGGTCGATGCCGGCCTCGACCCTCGCATCGGCGATCGCGAGCAGGTAACTCGGCGTGCACATGATGGCGTCCGGTTCGAAGTCGGTGATCAGCTGCACCTGGCGCGCGGTCCTGCCGCCGGATACCGGGATGACGGTGGCGCCCAGCTTCTCGATCCCGGCGTGTGCGCCCAGCCCTCCCGTGAACAGCCCGTACCCGTAGGCGTTGTGCACCTTCATACCGGGACGTACTCCCGCGGCGCGCAGACACCGCGCGACGAGCGTCGCCCAGCGCTCGAGGTCTCCCGCCGTATAGCCGACGACAGTCGGCCGACCGGTTGTACCCGACGAGGCATGGACGCGCGCGACCCGCTCCATCGGCACGGCGAACATCCCGAACGGGTAGGTTTCGCGGAGGTCAGCCTTGGTCGTGAAGGGAAAGCGTCGGATGTCGTCGACCGTGCGCAGGTCGTCGGGTCCGACACCCGCCTCGTCGAATTTGCGCCGGTACAGCGGCACATTGTCGTAGGCATGGCGGACCGTCCACCGCAGGCGCTTCAGCTGGAGCTGGCGCAGTTCATCGCGGGTGATCAGCGCAGGGTCGACATCGCCGAGGGTGGGCATCGCGGAAGCGTTCGTCGTGTGTGACATGGGGTCCTCCGGAAGGTGGGGGTCAGCCTGCTTGCGGGCGGTCGGTCGTGAGAGAACGGCCGCGGAATTCGGCGACGACATCGCCCGCCTCGTCGACGACCGTCACGTCATAGATCCCGGTGCGACCTCTCACGACGCGCCGGGATGCGTGAGCGGTCAGCGTCTGGCCGACGGTCGTGGACTTCAGGAACGAGATGTCGGCCCCGGCGGCGACCGTCACCCGCTCGTCTTCGTTGCAGGCCAGGGCGAACGCCGTGTCGGCAAGTGCGAACACGATGCCGCCATGGGTGATGGCGAACCCGTTGAGCATGTCGTCGCGCACGACCATGCTGACCGCGGCCTCGCCCGGGTCGTCGACTTCTATCCGCAGCCCGAGCGCCGCCGATGCCCGGTCACGCCGGATCATCGGACGCGTATGCGCGTTCATGCGCATACCTCCGGTCCTGTCCTCACGGCTAACCCTGGATGATCTGCGGTTGGGCAACGGACTTCAGGCCGGCCACCCCGAACTCCAGCCCATAGCCCGACTGCTTCGCTCCGCCGAACGGGACGAACGGGTTGATGGTTCCGTGCGAGTTGATCCAGACCGTGCCGGCCTGGATCCGAGCGGCGAGCTCACGGGCGCGCTCCCGGTCGGACGACCAGACCGAGGCGCCGAGGCCCGCGTCGAGCTCGTTGGCCAGGCGCACGGCCTCATCCAGATCGGTGTAGCGGACGATCGGCAGTGCAGGACCGAACTGCTCCTCGACGACGAGGTCGTTGTGCGGGTCGATATCGGCGATCAGCGTTGTCGGGTAGAAGTAGCCGACCGCATCGCGGTCGGGATCGCCGCCCAGCACCACGCGCGCACCAGAGGCCTTCGCCGACGCGACGAGACGGTCGACGATCTCGAACTGCATATCGTTCTGCAGCGGGCCGAGCACATTCTCCTCATCGAGGCCGTTGCCCATCGGCATCCGCGCGGCGACCTCGGCGAGCGCCGACACGACGCTGTCGTAGATCGCGTCCGCCACGTAGAGGCGCTTCAGCGCCGCACAGGTCTGTCCGGTGTTGATGAAGGCGCCCCAGAAGAGGTCTTCGGCGATCGCTTCCGGGTCGACATCGTCGAGCACGATCCCCGCGTCGTTGCCGCCGAGCTCGAGCGTGAGCCGCTTGATGCTGCCGGAGCTCGCCTCGATGATCTTCTTCCCCGTGCGCGTCGAACCCGTGAACATGATCTTCTCGACCAGGTCGCTTTCCACGATGCGCGATCCCAGGTCGCCGCCGCCGGCGACGACGTTCAGCACGCCGTCCGGAAGAACCGTGTTGACCACGTGAGCGAGGGCGAGTCCGGACAGTGTGGTGTATTCGGACGGCTTCTGCACGACGGCGTTACCCATGCGCAGCGCCGGGATGATCTGCCAGATCGCGATCATCATCGGCCAGTTCCACGGCGTGATCGCGCCGACCACGCCGAGGGGACGGTAGTGCATCTCGGCGTACGTCTCGCCGTCGTCGATGACGACTTCCACCGGCAACGGTGTGGCGGCGGGAACCCGCGTCCAGGCGGCGCACGCGCTCACCTCGAAGCGCGCGTTCGGTCCGTTCAGCGGCTTGCCCTGCTCACGTGAGAGCAATTCGGCGAGCGCCTCGGCGTTCGCCTCGATCGCATCGGCGATCCGGTTCAGGTGGCCGACGCGCTCCTCGTCGCTCAACGCAGCCCATGCGGGCTGCGCGGCGCGCGCACGGTCGATGGCCGCGTCGACGTCGGCGGCGGACTGGACCGGGACGCGTCCGATCAGCTCCCCGGTCGCGGGATCGTGCACCTCGCGGCCGCCCTCCCGCACCGTGATGGCCTGCAGAAGCTCGTTGTAACGTGACATTCGGTTCACTCCTTCGTGTTCGTTGGCTGGGATGATCGGCAGGCGCAGTCGCCTCCCGCACAGCACGCGTCGCCGTGCCCGCTGCGAGCGTCGTCCGGCAGGTCCAGGGTGGGGTTCTGATCGAGGAAGCCGTGCGGTTTGAACCAGAATCCGGAGTAGTCGACAGGCATCACCGGCCAGTCCTCGGTACGCGGGAAGTGCGTCGGCCCGAACTGGTGCCACAGGACGATGTCCTCGCCGTCGATACTGCGGTTGGCCGCCGTCCAGGCCGGTAATCCCTGGAAACCGGAACTCTGACTCGGATACGTGCCTGCGGGGAAGATCTCGTCCTCCGCATAGCGCGTCGCCCAGAGGTGCCGCGTCGCGAAGTTCGCGCGGGCCGCCACCGTCGACCCGGGCTGGGCGAGCAACGGCGCCTTCCCTTCGGGGATGAGGCGGTACCCGGTCGGCCTGCCGACGTGGTTTTTCCGATGCGCACTCCGCACATCCCACACTCGCGCGCGGAGCCCGTCGGCGAGACGCTTCGCCGAGGCCTCGTCCTTCAGCTGCCGGTCGGACCACGTGAAGGCGTTGCCACGCCGGTTGAGAGGCCCCATCGGCAACGGCACCGCCTCGATCTCGTGCACCGTGTTGTCCTCGCCGTCGATGGCGACGTCGAGCCGCGCGGAGAACAGATGCTGGTGCACCGGAGTGAAGACGCCGGGCGAGACCTCCGTGTTGTGAGGGCTGTCCGTTCCTGGCAGGCCCGCGCCGGCGAAGACAACGCCCGTCGCCTTCGCTTCGACCTGGATCGAACCGTCGAGGTAGAAATACCAGAAGAATCCGTAGTCGTAATTGCCGACCGTGGCGAAGTAGCTGATCACAAGGCGTCGGCTCCGGCGGGTGTCGGGATGGCCTTCGAGATCGGTGTGCTTCCACTGGATCCCGTAATCCTCTTCGTGCATGCAGACGACGCGGTCCAGCTTCACCGGATTGCCCAGGTCGTCGTTCACGAAGGCGTCGAAATAGTGGATGACACCGAGGCAATCGCACCCCAGCAAGAGGGAGTTCGCGTTACGCCCGAGCAGGTACTCGCCGGCGTCGAAATAGCTCACCCAGTATCTGGTCTCGTCGACATCGCCGTATGGCACGACCATCTCCGGAATGCTCGCCCTGGTGAGGACGGAGCGGTCCTCATCACCGTCCCTCCACGAGACCGTGCTCAGAACGAGGCCCTCGCGCGCGTTGAAGCCGACGTGCAGTTTCCAGTTCTCCCACTGCACACTGTTGCCGTCGACAGAGAAGCTCGGACCTTCCGGCATGGTGATCTCGATCGGCTTCAGGCTGGTCCGCGCCGGGCCCTGGGCGGCGAGACCGTAATTCCCGTGCTCCATGGGGGTCGGGATGGCACCCTCGTCGTAGATCTCGAACACGCGCCGCTCGACCATGTCGACCTTCACGATGAGCCCTTCCACGGGATGCGCCCACGGGCTGTCCCCCTCGTTCGGCACGAGGTAGGTGAGCGAACGCAGGAACCGGCGTCCCTCGTTCCCGGACTCCTCCGGGAAGTAGCCGGGAGCCAGTGGCGAGCAGAAGCACGTCTTCGTGTACTCGGCGAGCCCGCGCCGCTTCATCGCCGCGCGCCATCCCGCGTCGGATTTCACGATGTCGGCGACCTCGAAGAACTCCTCCATCAGAACAGCGGCCTGACCGCGTTCCGGGGTATCCGGCAGCACGGACCTCGTGATGACCGCGCCCGGTGTGATCGAGACGAGCACCTCCGAATGCTCGCCGCTCGACCGGTCGATCAGGGTCGCGCGCGCTCGTCGCTCGAAAGGCTGCCCCGGCCGCCATTTCGCCAGAGCGGCTTTGGCCGGGTCGACGGGGAGCAGCATCGCCACCCGCACGTGTTCGGTCAGCAGCCCCGCTTCGTGCAGGACCTCCCTGATCCTCGAGATGTCACTCGCGCTGAGCGGATCGAGCGGATGCTGCGCGTGGACAGGTGTGCTGACCCGCTGACCGTGGGTGTGCGTCGTATCGGGGGCGTGCGTCATCGGTTTCCTCGGCTCTGAGCAGATGCGTGCTGAACCCAGCCTCCCCTGTCCGCGAGCCTCGGCGGCGGTGAGCCGGAGCGATGAGCAACGCCAGACAAAAAGTCCCCCGGCTGTGCACCGGCGGTCAAGTGGTGTCGCCGCCTCCGCTCGCCGCCCGGCCGCCCTCCCCGGCACGACTGTCGGCGCTAGCCTGCCGGAGAATGGGAGACGTGCAGGCGGAACTCGATCACCGCGATGCGAAGGCGCGCCGCGACGGCGTCGGTCGCAAGTCCCGTGGCGAGATACCGTAGCTCTTCTTGAACACCCGGCTGAAGTGGGCCGGGTCCACGAACCCCCAGCGGCCGGCGATCCTGGCGACCGGCTGATCCGCGCAGCGGGGGTCGGAGAGATCGGCGCGACAGCACTCGAGCCGCCTGTCGCGGATCACTCGCGAGACGGAGGTCGAGTGCTCGGCGAACAGGGCGTACAAATGCCTGAGCGAGATGAAGTGCGCTGCGGCGATGCTCCGCGGCGAGAGATCCGGCGACCCCAGGTTCGCGTCGATGTATGCGTTGATCTTCTGCAGGAGTTCCTCGTGCGGATCGCGCGCGGTCGATTCGACGTCCAGGATGGCGGACAGCAGCGTGGTCATGAGCTCGATGCTCGCGTGCGCCAGTTTCGTCCGAGTTGCCGGCGGGAGGGTACGCAGCTGGGGCGACGCCTGTCCGATGAAGTCCGCGACCACACTCGACAGCGGGTGCTTCTCCCGCAGCGAGACCGCCGTCACCGAGTCGGCGAAGGCGCTCGGCAGCATGAGCCGGTCTTTGGGGTACATCATGACGAGGTCGCGGAAGGACTCCTCGAAGAGAAGAGAGTACGGCCGGGACGTGTCGTAGAACGAGATGTCGCCCGGGCGCATCACCGCCTCGCGACCGTCCTGGATGAGCACAGAGGACCCCGACAGCATGACACTGACCTTGTAGAAGCCGCTGCCCCCGCGTTCGATCGTCTCCGCCGTCCGGGTGACGAGCTGGGGCGTGGCATCCACTTCGGTGAAGTGAGCGCCGCACGCTCGTGCGGTCGCCAGAGCGCCGGAGAACGGCCGTGGAGACTCGGCGGAAACCTGAAGGGGAACGAACGACGTGTTCACTGCTTCGCAGTAGCGCTCGAAGGCCGCCGTTCGCACGACTGTCGGAGCCGATTCGCCGCGACTCTGCATGGAACTCACCTCACGGATCACGCCGTCTACGTCGCTGTAGCCGGCCTCACCTGAACGATTGGTCGGTGATTGTGCACCGTATCGGCGTTCCACACCGGAGTCAAACGCGCGAAGGGATGAGGGCTGACGACCATGGGGCTGTCGCTCACGAGGCGCCCGGCTCCGAATCGGCCGGATCCCGCACCGCTCTGCTCTCCGCGGCGGACTCGGCGAGTTCCTCATCGAATCTCTCGAGATCCTCCGAGAGCCGCTCGTAGACCTCGGGCTTTCGCGACCTGAGATGAGCGCCGTACAGGATTCCTCCGATGACCGCGACGACGAGGATCCACGGAAGCACCAGGACGTATGGCTCATCGGAGCCCGCCACGGTCCCGAAATTGACGACGGCCATCGTGCTGAGAACCGCGAGCGCAACGAACCCGAGCCCGGGTGCGACGAATGTGCTCCACCAGCGAGGGTCATGTCGCGCGCGAAAGTGGGCGACCACGGCGAGCGCGGCGATCGCCTGAACGATCACGATCGCGAGGGTGGCGAATCCGAGACCGACGGGCACCAGTGTCGCGATCGACGGGACGTCGGGGAACACGGTCCTGAAGATCGCCGCGATGAGGACCGCGAAGATGAAGTTCGCGAGAAGCGCCCGCTGCGGGGATCCCTGTGCGTTCGTTCTGGCGAGCCAGGCCGGCAGCACGTGCGCCCGCCCGAGCGAGAAGAGGTAACGGCCTGCCGAGTTGTGGAACGCGAGTTGCGCGGCGAAGAGACTGACGACCACGAGGACCAGGGCGATGATGACGCCGGACTCCCCGAGGTAGTCGCCGATGATCACGAGCGTCAGATCGCCGGCTTCCATGTGCTCGACGGCCTGGCTCTGAGCGTCGTTCACGCCGAGAGCGCTGACGATCGCCCAGGCGGCGATCGCATGCATGAGACCGATGACGATGATGGCGGCGTAGGTCGCCCGGGGAATGGTTCGACGGGGGTCCTTCGCCTCCTCGCCGAACAGCGCGGTGGCCTCGAAGCCGATGAACGCGGTCGCCGCCAGCAGCAGGCCGATCCACAGCGAACCGCTCGTGATCACCTGTGGCGTGAAGACCGCCGGGTCGAAGCCCGTTCGCACGAGCACCGAAATGCTGAAGGTGCAGACCATGACGACCTCGAGCACGAGGGCGACGCCGAGCACGACAGCGCTGACGTGGATTCCCGAGACGGCGAGAACGAAGACGACGGCGAAGAGAGCGAGGCCGGTCCAGAACCAGTCGAGGGTGACCGCGCCTCCCGTGATCTGCGGCACGACGACCATTCCGGCGAAGAAGCCGATGGTGCCGAGGGCGCCGGCGACGAAGGCGTTGTAGCCGATCGTGGCGATGATGCCCGTGATGAGCCCGGCGACTCTGCCCAACCCCTTCACTGCGATGGCATAGAAGCCGCCGGCATTCGTCAGCTCCTTTGTCATCTGCGCGTAGCCGATCGCGAACAAGAGCAGCGCCGCCGCCACGAGCAGGATGGCCACGGGGATCCCGCCGCCGTTGCCGAGCGCGATCGCGAGCGGAAGCACGACGACGAGCACCGTCATCGGCGCCACCGCTGCAAGGACGAGAAAGACGATCGCCCCGACTCCGAGCCTGTTCCTCGCGAGATGAGCACGCGACTCTGCCATATTCGTCTCCTTCGTTGGAGGGCCACGCGGACCGGTGGATTCGAAGTCCAGCACAGGCCCCCTGACGTGTCCATGCGACGGGACAAAGGCTGCACGGACGGAAAAGCCCCAGCACGGGGAGCCAAATCGGCGCAGACCCGTCCGCGACGGCATGGTCGCGCGCTGAACTCGACACCCGGCCGGCTTGACGAGGCCGCGGGGCACTCCCGGGCCATCGGTCGGCCGGCTTCCTTACGCCCCATGACGGCGGCACTCGCGCGCGGGCGGGGACTGCGGCACAGTGTCGCAATGAGTTTCGCACCGGCACGACCCCTGGAGCAGCTGTTCGCCTCCCGGTCGAGCATCAAGTGGCGCCGCTATCCCGCCGATGTGCTGCCGGTGTTCGTCGCGGAGATGGACTTCGACGTCGAGCCGGCCATCCTGGACCGGGTCGCGGACACGCTGCGGAACTCGGACACCGGCTACCTCGACTCCGCAGGCCCGCTCGGGCCGGCGTTCGCCGACTTCGCGTGGAGCTCGTGGCACTGGGGCGTCGACCCGGAGTGGGTGCACATCGCGACCGACGTCACAGTCGGCGTCGTGGAGGCGCTGCGGCTGGTGCTGCCGCCGGCCGGCGGCCGGGTGGTGCTCACTCCCCCGGTCTACCCGCCGTTCTTCGAGATGATCGAGGAGGCGGACGCCGTCGCGGTCACGGTGCCGCTGCGCGAGGAGGCGGGCTGGAGCCTTGACCTCGACGACATCGAGGCCGCGTTCGCCGCGGGAGCCGACGCCCTGCTGCTGTGCAACCCGCAGAACCCGACCGGGCGATGTCACAGCCGGCAGAGCCTGGAGGCGCTCGCCCGTCTCGCCGCCCGCTACGGGGTGTTCGTCGTCAGCGACGAGGTGCACGCGCCGCTCGCGCATCCCGGGGCCCGGTTCACGCCGTTCGCGCCCGTCGCGCGCGCCGCCGGCGCACGCGCCGTCACCGTCACCTCGGCGAGCAAGGCCTGGAACCTGGCCGGGCTGAAGTGCGCCGTGGTCGTCGCCGCCGAGCCCGCGAGCGCCACCCTGCTCACCCGGCTCCCCGAGGAGCTCGCCGCACGCACCAGCATCCTCGGCCTGCACGCCAACGTCGCCGCGCTGTCGTGCCTCGGCTGGCGCGACGCGCTGCTGCAGCGCATCGTCGAGAACCAGCGGCTGCTGGAGGCCGAGCTGGCCGCGAACGCCCCGGCCGTCAGCGCCGTGCGGGCCGACGCCGGCTACCTGGTCTGGCTCGACTTCCGCGCCACCGCGCTCGGCGACGACCCGGCGCGCACGCTCATCGACGTCGGCCGCGTCGCGCTCAACTCCGGGCTCGCGTTCGGGGAGCAGGGGCGCGGCTTCGCCAGGATCAACCTGGCCTGCGACCCCTCCACCGTGCTGGAGGCGGTGCGACGCATCGCCCGGACCGTGGAGACGGTCGGCGCGCGGCCCCTCACGGTCGCCGCGGGCTGACGGCGCGACCCCCGCCCCGTACCCTCACGCCCCTCATCCCCGCTGTGCGACGTCCAGCGCCTGCTCCAGGTCGTCCAGGATGTCCCGCACGCTCTCCAGCCCGATCGAGAGCCGGATCAGGCCCGGCGTGATCCCCGCGGCCAGGCGCTCGTCCTCGGTCAGCTTGGCGTGGATGGTGCTGCCGAGGTGGATGGCGAGCGTGCGCACATCCCCGATGTGGGTCATCGGCGACACCAGCCGCAGCGCGTCGATGAATCGCCGGGCCGCCTCCCGGCCGCCGGCGAGGTCCAGCGCCACGATCGACCCCGCGCCGCGCGGCAGGTACTGTGCGGCGAGCGCGTGGAACGGGTCAGCCTCGAGTCCGGGATAGCGCACGCGCGCGACGGCGGGATGCGCGGCGAGCCGCTCCGCGACGGCCTGCGCGCTCGCGACGTGCCTGTCCATCCGCAGCGACAGCGTCTCGATGCCGTGCAGCAGCAGGAACGTGGAGGTCGGCGGGACGGTCGGGCCGTACTCCAGCACGATCACGCTGCGCAGGTACGCGAGGAATGCGCCGGCGCCGAACCGGTCGGCGAACGACGCGACGCCGGGGCGCGGCGGCTCGGTCAGCTGCGGGAACCGGCCGGACCCGGCCCAGTCGAACCGGCCGCCGTCCACGATCGCGCCGCCGATGACCGAGCCGTGGCCGGAGAGCCACTTGGACGTCGAGTGGATGACGATGTCCGCTCCCCACTCGATCGGCCGCTCCAGGTACGGCGTCGGCACGGTGTTGTCGACCACCAGCGGGACGCCGCCGGCGTGCGCCAGCCGCGCGATCCGCTCGATGTCGACCACCTGCCCGAGCGGGTTCGGCAGCGACTCGGTGTAGACCGCGCGCGTCTCCGGCCGGAACCGCGCCGCCCAGTCCGCGTCGTCCGCGTCGTCCGGCACCTCCTCGAACCGGATGCCCTGCCGCTTCAGCACGCCGCGGAACATCTCGCGGGTGCCCTCGTAGAGCGACCGCGTGACGAGCACGTGGTCGCCTGCTCCGGCGAGCGCGCTGATCGCGGCGGCGATGGCGGCCTGGCCGCTGGCGACCAGGATCCCGTCGACCCCGCCCTCCAGGTCCGCGATGCGGCGGCCGGCGACCGCGTTGGTCGGGTTCTCGTTGCGCGAGTACGCGCGATTCCGCGCCCGGCCCGCGAAGCGGTCCTCGCCGTCGTCGAAGCTGTCGAAGACGTACCCGGCGGTCTGGTAGATCGGCGTGACGCGGGCGCCGGCCTCCGCATCCACGACCGCGCCGGCGTGGATCTGGCGGGTCTCGAAGTCGAGGGGGCGCGAACAGTCGTCAGCCATGCGGCAACTGTAGTGACGGCGCGGGCCCCGCGCGCGGGCCGGTTCACGGTTCGTCATGCAGGCGGCCCGCGGAGCGGACACCGCGCCTGGCGGCGGGTCAGCGCCAGCCGTAGCGGGCGTTCAGCGCGTCGCGAACGGCCAGGAACCGGCTCCGGTCCAGCGCTGCCGCCTCCCGGCGCATCCCCGCCTGCTGCACGCGGAAGACCCGGTCGATGCGGACGAAGCTCGGGCGGTGCCGCCCGTCCCAGTCGCCGGACCCGATCGGGAGGTAGTCGGGTCGCCCGGGATGCTCCTGGCTGGTCAGCGCGACCGCCAGCACCGACCCGGACGGCTCGGCCGCGACGACGAGGACCGGCCTGTCCTTGCCGCGGCCGTCCGCCTCCTCGTACGGCACCCAGGTCCAGACGATCTCGCCCGGGTCGGCGTCGCCATCCGTGCTGGGGTTGTAGGAGGTGCGGATGCGGCCGAGCCGGCGCGGGTCGACCTGCACCGTCGCCGCGGCACCGGAGCGGCCGGGCGAGAGCTCCTCGTCAGTGCGCTCCGGCGGACGGGCCTTCGGAGCGAACAGCCTCGACAGCGCGCTCAGGATCCGGGATGCCACGCCTCGCACGATAGCGGACCCTGCTGAGGCCGATCGTGAACCGCAGCGCGAGCGCGAGCAGGGTGGAGACGAGGAACGAGCCGATCAGCACGGCGAAACCGGCGATCCCCTGCGCGGTGAACAGGTCGAAGTTGCCGCTGTAGACCATCCCGCCGCCGGTGCCGAACAGCCCGACGAACAGCAGCCCGACCAGGCTCGCGGCCGTCGTGATCACGGTCAGCGTCATGGCCGCGCCGAACCGGGCGCGCGCGGCGACGTCGACCATCGTCGCGCACGCGAGCGCCGCGAGCGTACCGAGCAGCAGCGCCCAGCCGATCGTCAGCACGCCGGACGCCGGCGTGATCGCGACCAGGCCCGCGAAGGCGCCGCAGAACGCGCTCACCAGGGTCGGCCGCCGCAGCAGCACCCGGTCGACGAGCATCCACATCAGGCAGCCGCTCGCAGATGCCAGGAAGGCGTTGACGGCGATGAGCGGCGTGAACCGGTCCAGCGCCCCTTCCGAGCCGGTTGCGAGGCCCAGCCAGCCGACCCAGACCAGCGCGCCGCCGATCGCCACCAGCGGCATGCTCCTGACCCCGGCGGCGGGATGCTCGGCCCGCCCGCAGGCCAGGATGATGCCGGCGGCGGCGGCCCCCGCGGCGATGCCGACCGGCAGCGCACCGCCGAAGTCGATCGCGCCGAGGCCGGACACGGCCCAGCCGTCGTCCAGGGCGAACACCGCGTAGCCGGCGGGGAACAGCACGAGCGGGCACCACAGCACCACGAACACGATCCAGGCGCGGAAGGCGATCCGGGAGGCGACCGCGACGCCGACGATCGTCACCGACACCGCGCACACCGCGAGCAGGTAGCCGGCTCTGGCAAGCGGGTACACGCCGTGGACCGACGCGAGGCCGGGGTCGGGACGGCCGATCAGCTGCGCGACGAGCGGGTCGCCGACCAGCATTCCGACGCCGCCGAGCACGCCGAGCAGCACCACGATCGCGGTTCCCGTCGCCGCGAACCGCACGGTCCTCGCGGTGCCGACGCTGCCGGAGAGACCGCCGACGAAGAACGCCAGGCCGGGGACGATCAGGAGCGTCAGCGCGCCGCACACGAACAGCAGCAGCGCATCCACCTGCTGGCTCGTCGCCATCCCGCTCCCTCGCTCTCGACGCCTCCCTCACCTTAGCGACCCGAGCCGCGCCGCCATCGCTTCCGGAGTTCTTCACGCAACACGCCGGCGCACGGCGTGAACAACTCCGGAAGCGATGGCTTGCTACGACAGGAACGCCTCCCGCCGGACGCGACGAGGGGCGCCACCCGAAGGTGACGCCCCTGTCTCCGACGCGCCGGGTCATCGGCGACGCGTCAGACCGTCTCGAGCGAGTACCCCTCCTCGCCGTGGACGATGGTGTCGACGCCCGCGAGCTCGTCCTCGTTCGTGATCCGGAAGCCCATGGTCTTCTGGATGATCCAGCCGATCGCGTAGGCCAGCACGAAGGAGTAGATCAGCACGCTGAACGCGCCGATGGCCTGGGCGCCGAGCTGGCTCCAGCTGCCGCCGTAGAGCAGGCTGGTGAACTTGCCGTCCACCTGGGTGTAGCCGAAGAAGCCGATCCAGAGCGTACCGATCAGGCCGCCGACCAGGTGGATGCCGACGACGTCGAGCGAGTCGTCGAAGCCGAGCCGGAACTTGAGGTCCACCGCGATGGCGCACACCGCACCGGCGACGAGGCCGAGCACGATCGCCCAGAACGGGGTCAGGATGTTACAGGCCGGGGTGATCGCGACCAGACCGGCCACGGCGCCGGACGCGGCACCGATCGAGGTGGGCTTGCCGTCCTTGATCTTCTCGACGATCAGCCAGCCGATGGTCGCGGCGGCCGGCGCGGCCAGGGTGTTCACCCAGGCGATCGCGGCGATGCCGTCGACCGCGGCCTCGGAGCCCGCGTTGAAACCGAACCAGCCGAACCACAGCAGCGCGGCGCCGAGGAGCGTGAGCGGCACGTTGTGCGGCTTGCTCATGCCCTTCTGGAAGCCGACGCGCTTGCCGAGCACCAGGGCGAGGGCGAGGCCGGCCGCACCGGCGTTGATGTGCACCGCCGTGCCGCCCGCGAAGTCGTTGACGTGCAGGAGGGAGGCGATCCAGCCCTGCGAGAGGTTGAACACCCAGAACGCGACCGGGAAGTAGACGACCGTGACCCAGACGCCGGCGAACACCATCCAGGAGCCGAACTTGGCGCGGTCGGCGATCGCGCCGGAGATCAGGGCGACCGTGATGATGGCGAACGTCGCCTGGAAGCCGGCGAAGGCGAGGCCGCTGAGGTCGGGGGTCATGCCGTCCTTGCCCATCAGGCTGGACAGGAACCAGTCCGGGGTTCCCAGGACGTGCGGGATGAGCGGGGTGCCGAAGGCCAGGCCGTAGCCGTAGAAGACCCAGAGCACGCCGACGATCGCCATGGCGCCGAAGCTCATCATCATCATCGAGATGACGCTCTTCGCGCGGACCATGCCGCCGTAGAAGAAGGCGACACCGGGGGTCATCAACAGGACGAGGGCTGCGGCGACGAGCAGCCACAGGGAGTTGACCGTCCCTGCTTCTGCGTAGTCCGCTGCTGTGTGGAACACCATGCGAGATCTCTACCTCTCTGTGCGACGCCCCTCGTGGGGCGCCCGGCGAGCCTTCGCCGGGCAGGGGCGCTTCGGGGTGGAGTCAGTCTGATCGCGGCAGGTTTCGGCCGCGGGAGCACCGTGTTTCGGCGGTGTTACGCATCGGGGGGTCGTGTAAACAGCATGTTTCGCGGCGCCGCGAATCGGCCGCGCGAACGCCAGGGAACGCCCGGGTGCGCCTACGCGTCGTGCGGCGGCAGCTCGCCCGCGGTCAGCGCGATCATGCGCGAGATCGAGCGCAGGTACTTCTTGCGGTAGCCGCCGCCCAGCATGTCGTCGTCGAAGACCTCGCTGAGCGCGACCCCGGTCTGCACGATCGGGATCTCGGCGTCGTACACGCGGTCGATGAACGCCACCAGGCGCAGGGCCGCCATCTGGTCGTGCAGCACGGAGACGCCGGTCAGGCCGATCACGTCCACGCCGTCCAGCATCTTGATGTAGCGGGACGGGTGCACGGTCGCCAGGTGCGCGATCAGGTCGTCGAAGCTGTCGCTGGTCACGGTCTCGCCGCGCGCGGTCATGGCGGACAGCACGCGCTCGTAGCCCGCGTCGTCCACCGTCACCGCGGCGCCGGAGGTGTCGCGGCGCCGGTAGTCGAGGCCGTCGATGCGCAGCGTCTGGAAGTTGGCGGACAGCGACTGGATCTCGCGCAGGAAGTCGCTCGCGGCGAAGCGGCCCTCGCCGAGCGCGTTCGGCGGGGTGTTGCTGGTGGCGGCGATGCGGGTGCCGGAGGCGACGAGCTCGCCGAGCATCCTGGTCATCATCATCGTGTCGCCCGGGTCGTCCAGCTCGAACTCGTCGATGCAGATCAGGGTGGAGCCGCGCAGCAGGTCGACGGCGCCCGCGTAGCCGAGCGCGCCGACGAGCGCGGTGTACTCGATGAAGGTGCCGAAGTACTTGGGGCCGGGCGCCTCGTGCCAGAGGGCGGCGAGCAGGTGCGTCTTGCCGACGCCGAAGCCGCCGTCGAGGTAGACGCCCGGCTTCATCGCCTCCACCTTCTTACGGCTGCGGCTGAACAGCCCGGCCGGGCGCTGCGGCTCCCACGACTTGGCGAACAGCTTGAGGGTCGACACCGCCTCCGACTGCGACGGGTAGTCGTGGTCGGGACGGTAGGAGTCGAAGGTGGCGTGCTCGAACTGCGACGGGGGCACCAGGCTCGCGGCGATCTCGGACCCGGTGATCTGCGGCGAGCGGTCCGCGAGGCGCGGCAGGGCTCCGGTCTTCTCGAGCGTCATGTGAGCGTGTGCACCTTTGTGTCGAAGTCTTAAGGGGACCGTCCATCCGCCCGCCAAGCCGCGTAGCCTGGAGGACGCATCCCTGATGTCGCAGGGCTCAAGCCTAACCCGGAGGATCACTCGCATGGCCATCGCGCACGACCCGTCACCCGCCTTCGCCGGATACGCCCACCCGGAGCGTCTGGTGAGCACCGAATGGCTGGCGGAGCACCTCGGCGACGACGGCCTGGTCGTGGTGGAGTCGGACGAGGACGTGCTTCTGTACGACACCGGCCACATCCCCGGCGCCGTGAAGATCGACTGGCACACCGACCTCAACGACCCGGTCGTGCGCGACTACGTGAGCGCTGAGCGGTTCGCCGAGCTGCTCGGCTCGAAGGGCATCGCCAGGGACACGACGGTCGTCATCTACGGCGACAAGAACAACTGGTGGGCGGCGTACGCGCTCTGGGTGTTCACGCTGTTCGGGCACGAGGACGTCCGGCTGCTCGACGGCGGGCGGGACAAGTGGATCGCAGAGGGCAGGGAGCTGACCCGCGACGTCCCCTCCCCCGCGGCGGTCGAGTACCCCGTGGTGGAGCGCGACGACAGCGTTGTGCGCGCCTTCAAGGAGGACGTGCTGGAGCACCTCGGGAAGCCCCTGATCGACGTCCGCTCGCCCGAGGAGTACAGCGGCGAGCGCACCGAGATCCCCGGCTACCCGACCGAGGGCGCGCTGCGGGCCGGGCACATCCCGTCCGCCCAGTCCGTGCCGTGGGCGCGGGCGGCCGCGCCGGACGCGACCTTCAAGCGCCGCCCGGAGCTGGAGGAGATCTACCTCGGCGACGCCGGCCTGAAGCCGGGCGACGAGGTCATCGCGTACTGCCGCATCGGCGAGCGCTCCAGCCACACCTGGTTCGTGCTCACCCACCTGCTCGGCTTCGAGAACGTCCGCAACTACGACGGCTCGTGGACGGAGTGGGGCTCGGCCGTCCGCGTGCCGATCGTCACCGGGTCGGAGCCCGGCGAGGTTCCCGCGAACCCGGCGAAGTGACCGGCTCCGCGAAGTACGCTGGAGGGATGACCGACCTCACCGGCACGCTCGCGGAGATCCGCGACGACTTCCAGGCTCTGGAGCAGAACGACAGGCTCCAGCTGCTGCTGGAGTTCTCGGACGAGCTCCCCGAGCTGCCGGAGCGCTACCGCGACCACCCCGACCTGCTGGAGCGCGTCGAGGAGTGCCAGGCACCGGTGTTCATCTTCGTCGAGGTGGACGCGGCCGGGATCGTGCACCTGTACGCGACCGCACCGAAAGAAGCGCCGACCACGCGCGGCTTCGCGTCGATCCTGGTGCAGGGCCTGGCCGGGCTGACCGCGGACGAGGTGCTCGCCGTCCCCGACGACTTCCCGCAGACCCTCGGTCTGACCCAGGCGGTCTCGCCGCTGCGCATGCGCGGGATGTCCGCGCTGCTCGGCCGCGCCAAGCGCCAGGTCCGCCAGAAGCTCGCCGCCTGACGCCGCCCCGCGCGGGTGACGGCACGTGGCCGGCTAGGCCACGTGGGTGTCCAGCCAGTCGCGGACGGCCCTCGTCCACTTCTCCTCGTCGTAGTTCCAGAGCTTGGTGTGCAGCGCGCCCGTGAACGGCACGAACGTGACGATGTCGCTGCGGGCCGTGGCGAGCGCCCGCGACCCGTTGTCCGGCACGAAGCCGTCGTCCGAGCTGTGCAGCAGCAGGACGGGGAGCCGCAGGTCGGCCGCGCGCGCCACGAAGTCCATGCTGGCCAGGTCGATCGGCGCGCCGAGGCCGGTGATCGGCGCGCCCCAGGTCGCCTCCATCAGCCGCATCGCGCCCTGCGCGATCGGCTCGGGCAGGCGCAGCAGGTTGGCCTGGTACTGGAGGGTGTCCACCCAGTCGATCACCGGCGACTCCAGCACCATGCCGGTGACCAGGTCCAGATTCGGCGAGCGCGTGACCGTCTGCAGCACGACGGCGCCGCCCATCGACCAGCCCATCAGCACGATCGAGCGCGCGCCGTGCTCTGCCGCGTAGCGGAGGGCCGCGTCGATGTCCCGCCACTCCGTGCCGCCGAGGCCGTAGCGGCGGTCGGCGCTCTCCGGGGCGTCGCCGTCGTTGCGGTAGGACGCGAGAAGACTGGTGTACCCGGCCGCGTGGAACGTCGGCACCGCGCGCAGCGCCTCCTGCCGGGTGGCTCCCCAGCCGTGCACCTGGATCACCCAGCGGTCGCCCTCCGCGCCCTCGGGCGCAGGGAACAGCCAGGCCGGCGCCTCGCCCAGCTCGGTCGGCACCCGGACGCTCGTGACCGGCAGGCCGAGCTCCTCCGGGTCGAGGTAGTAGTAGCCGCTGATCCGCGCCCGCCCGGGACGCAGGTCCCCGAACTCGACGCGCTCCAGCTCGCGCGTGACGCTGCCGTCGGCGCGCACGAGCAGGCCGCCGATCTTCGCGTAGCCGGTCTCGGAGCCGAACCACAGCCCGAACCGGCCGGGCATCGCCGCGTCCGGGGTGTCCTTCAGGGTGACCGTGCCGAGGTCCTCGTCCGCCCTCCGGATCAGCTGGTTCTGCGGACGGCGCCGCACCGGGGTGATCACCGTCAGGGCGACGCGGCTCATCACCAGCGCGGTGCCCATCGCCGTCACCAGCGCGAGTCCCGCCGCGATCGCGGCGCCGACGCCGATCGCACGTCCGAGTCCCCTGCCCGTGCCCGATCCCGTGCTGGTCGTCGCCATGCTCGAAAGCGTAGCCGCGGATACGCGGGTGCATCCTCAGGACTTCCTCAGGCGGCGTGCCTTACCGTCGCGCGCCCTCAAAGGCTTCTAATGTTCGTAGCGTGCCGACACCAACTTCGACCCCGCCCGTGCCGGTGGAGTTCGCCGCGGCGCTGCAGTCGATCCGCACAGCGAAATCCCGCAGCGAGCTCGTGATCACGGAGATCCCCGCACCGGGGCAGCTCGCGCCGTACGCCGTCGCGCTCGCCGCCGACGTGCACCCCGCCCGGCACGGGGACGACTCCGACCTCGGCACCGGCCGGTTCATCCTGCTCTACGACCCGGACGAGCCGGAGGCGTGGGGCGGTCCGTTCCGCATCGTCTGCTTCGCGCAGGCGCCGCTGGAGACCGACATCGGCCTCGACCCGTTCCTCGCGGACGTCGCCTGGTCCTGGCTCGTCGACGCGCTCGACGCCAGGGATGCGCGGTACACCGCGGCGAGCGGCACGGCCACCAAGATCATCTCGACCGGCTTCGGCGAGCTCGCCAAGCAGGGCGACGGCGCGCAGATCGAGCTCCGCGCCTCGTGGAGCCCGCTGGAGAGCGACATCGCCGCGCACGTCGAGGGCTGGGGCGAGCTGCTGTGCATGCTCGCCGGCCTGCCCCCGGCGGGCGAGGGCGTCAGCCTGCTCACGAGGCGGACACCGCGTGGCTGATCACATCGTCATCGACTCGCGTGCGGGATACCTCGCCGCGGTCGAGACCATCGTCGCGGGCACGGGGCCGGTCGCCGTCGACGCCGAGCGCGCGAGCGGCTTCCGCTACTCCCAGCGCGCCTACCTCATCCAGATGTACCGCAGGGGTTCCGGCACGTTCCTCTTCGATCCGCCGGCGATCGGCCGCTTCGACGAGCTGAACACGGCGATCCACGCCGCCGAGTGGGTGCTGCACGCCGCCACCCAGGACCTCACCTGCCTGCGCGAGGTCGGGCTCGACCCGGCGCGCATCTTCGACACGGAGCTGGCAGCCCGGCTGCTCGGGATGCCGCGCGTCGGCCTCGGGACGGTTGTCGAGGAGCTGCTCGGCATCCACCTCGCCAAGGAGCACAGCGCGGCCGACTGGTCCACGCGCCCGCTGCCGGAGCCGTGGCTGAACTACGCGGCGCTGGACGTGGAGCTGCTCCCCGACCTGCGCGACGCGATCGACGCGCTCCTGGTCGAGGCGGGCAAGGAGGACATCGCGCACCAGGAGTTCGCCGACGAGCTCACGCGGGAGCTGATCACCGTGCGCCACGAGCCCTGGCGCCGCCTCTCCGGCATCCACTCGGTCCGCGGCATCCGCAACCTGGCGGTGGCGCGCGAGCTCTGGCTGAGCAGGGACGCGCTGGCCCGCGAGCTGGACGTCGCGCCGGGGCGCCTCGTGCCGGACGCGGCGCTGACCGCCGTCGCCAAGGCGATGCCGGAGAGCAAGCGCGCCCTCGCCGCGCTGCGGGAGTTCACCGGCCGAGCCAGCCGCACCGAGCTGGACCGCTGGTGGGCTGCCGTCGAGGCCGGGCGCACGACCGACGACCTCCCCGTGCTGCGCGGAACCGGCGACAGCCTGCCTCCGCCGCGCGCCTGGGCGGACAGGAACCCGGAGGCGGACGCGCGGCTGAAGTCCGCGCGCGCAGAGCTGACCACGGTCGCGGAGGAGCTGTCGCTGCCGCTGGAGAACCTGCTCACCCCGGAGACGCTGCGCCGCATCGCGTGGACGCCGCCGCAGCCGATCACCCCGGAGACGGTCGCGGACGCCCTCCGCGAGCACGGCGCGCGGCCCTGGCAGATTGAGGCAACCTCACAGGTGATCGCCCGGGCGTTTGTGGAAAGCGTGCAAAGCCCGGACGCGGGCTCCGAGGCCGTTTCGTAGAAACAGTCAAACGATTATTTCCGTCCCTTCCGGCTCCCTAGGATCGTTCACGACCTGATTTGGGAGGCACTGTGGCCGATAGAACGGAAGTCGTGTTCGTCGACGGAGTCCGTACTCCGTTTGGACGTGCGGGCGAAAAAGGGCAGTACTGGAACACCCGGGCGGACGACCTCGTCGTGAAGGCGATGATCGGACTGCTCGAGCGGAATCCGAACGTTCCGAAGGAGCGCATCGACGACGTGGCGATCGCCGCCACGACGCAGCAGGGCGACCAGGGCCTGACCCTCGGCCGCACGGCGGCACTGCTCGCCGGCCTGCCGAAGTCGGTGCCGGGATTCGCGATCGACCGGATGTGCGCCGGTGCCATGACCAGCGTCACCACGCTCGGCTCCGGGATCGCGTTCGGCGCGTACGACCTCGTGATCGCCGGCGGCGTCGAGCACATGGGACGCCACCCGATGGGCTTCGGCGCCGACCCGAACTCGCGCTTCCTCTCCGAGCGCATGGTCGCCGAGGACGCGCTGAACATGGGCATGACGGCCGAGCGCATCCACGACCGCTTCCCCGCGCTCACCAAGGAGCGCTCCGACCGCTACGCGATGGCCAGCCAGCAGAAGACCGCCGCCGCCTACGCCGCGGGCAAGATCCAGCCGGACCTGGTGCCGGTCGCGATCCGCTCCGAGAACGGCTGGGGCCTCGCCACCACCGACCAGGGCATGCGCCCGGAGACCACGCTGGAGGGCCTCGCCGGCCTTCGTCCGTCGTTCCGGCCGCACGGCCGCGTGACCGCGGGCAACGCGTCGCCGCTCACCGACGGAGCGACCGCGAGCCTGCTCGCGTCCTCCGACGCGGTCAAGGAGTTCGGCCTCACCCCGAAGATGCGGATGGTGAGCTTCGCGTTCGCCGGCGTCGAGCCGGAGATCATGGGCCTCGGCCCCGTCCCCTCCACCGAGAAGGCGCTGCGCAAGGCGGGCCTCTCGATCGAGGACATCGGCCTGTTCGAGCTGAACGAGGCGTTCGCCATCCAGGTCATCTCCTTCCTCGACCACTTCGGCATCGACGACGACGACCCGCGCGTCAACAAGTGGGGCGGCGCGATCGCGATCGGCCACCCGCTGGCCGCCAGCGGCGTCCGCCTGATGATCCAGCTGGCCCGCCAGTTCGAGGAGCACCCGGAGGTGCGCTACGGCATCACCGCGATGTGCGTCGGCCTCGGCCAGGGCGGCACCGTGATCTGGGAGAACCCCAACTACGACAAGCGCGCGGCGCGGAAGGGCTGAGAAGCACAGTGACCGACTACAGCACCATCGACTTCTCCCCCCTCGTCGAGCTGACGACGGACGAGGTGGTCACCCACTCGTTCGTGAAGGACATCCCCCTGCCGAGCGGCAAGACGCTCGCGCTGGTCACCCTGGACAACGGCCGCGACCACACGCGGCCGAACACCATGGGCCCCGCCACGCTGCTGGAGCTCGGGAAGACCTTCGACGAGCTGACCGAGCGCGCGAAGCGCGGCGAGATCGACGCGGTGGCCGTGACCGGCAAGCCGTTCATCCTCGCCGCCGGCGCGGACCTCAGCCGCGTCAGCGACATCCCGAGCGTGGAGGTCGCGAAACTGCTGCCGCAGCTGGGCCACTACGTCCTCGGCAAGCAGGCGACCTTCGGCGTCCCGTCGTTCGTGTTCACCAACGGGCTCGCGCTCGGCGGCGGCGTGGAGATCGGCTTGAACGCCGACTACCGCACCATCGACCGCAACGCCGCCGCGTTCGCGCTGCCCGAAGTGTTCCTCGGCCTCATCCCCGGCTGGGGCGGGGCGACCATCCTGCCGAACCTGATCGGCATCGAGAACGCCCTCAAGGTGGTCATCGAGAATCCGCTCAAGCAGAACCGGATGCTGAAGCCCCAGGAGGTGTTCGATCTCGGGATCGCCGACGCCATCTTCGACTCGGCCAACTTCCTCGAGGACTCGCTGAATTGGGCGGACAAGGTGCTCACCGGGGCCGTCGAGGTCAAGCGCCCCAACGTGCCGGGCAAGGTCGAGCGCATGGTCAAGTGGGACGCCGCGGTCAGCATCGCCCGCAAGATGCTCGAGAGCCGCATCGGCACCGTCCCGAAGTCGCCGTACAAGGCGCTCGACCTGCTCAAGGCGGCCAAGTCCAACGACCGCGCCGCCGGCTTCGAGCTGGAGGACGAGGCGCTCGCCGAGCTCATCTCTGGCGACCAGTTCCAGGCGAGCATCTACGCGTTCAACCTGGTGCAGAAGCGCGCCAAGCGTCCCGCGGGCGCTCCGGACAAGAAGCTCGCGAAGAAGGTCACCAAGATCGGCGTGATCGGCGCAGGCTACATGGCGACCCAGTTCGCGCTGCTGTTCGTGCGCCGCCTCCGGGTTCCCGTGGTGATCACCGACCTGGACCAGGCGCACGTGGACAAGGGCGTCGCGTCCATCCACGCGGAGATCGGGAAGCTGCACGAGAAGGGCCGGATCTCCCCCGACGAGGCGAACCGCCTGCGCGCGCTCGTGACCGGCACCACGGACAAGGCCGACTTCGCGGACTGCGACTGGGTGATCGAGGCCGTGTTCGAGGAGCTGACGGTGAAGCAGAACGTGTTCGAGGAGGTGGAGCAGTACCTCTCGGACGAGGCGGTGCTCGCCACCAACACCTCCTCGCTCTCGGTCGAGCAGATCGGCGCGAAGCTGAAGCACCCCGAGCGCCTGGTGGGCTTCCACTTCTTCACCCCGGTCGCGGTGATGCCGCTGATCGAGGTCGTGAAGACGCCGCACACCGACGAGGCGACACTGTCGACCGCGATGGTGACCGCCGCGGCCCTGAAGAAGAACGCGGTCATCACCGCCGACACCCCCGGCTTCGTCGTCAACCGCGTGCTGGCGAAGGTGCTCGGCGAGGCGATGCACGCGGTGGACGACGGGACCCCGTTCGAGACCGTCGACAAGGCGTTCGCGCCGCTGGGCCTGCCGATGGCGCCGTCGGTCCTGCTCGACCTCGTCGGCCTGAAGGTCGGCGCGCACGTGCTGGACACGCACCACGCCGCGTTCCCGGAGCGCTTCTACCGCAGCGAGAACCTGCACCGCCTCGCGGAGCACGGCACGCTGCTGGAGAAGGACTCCAAGGGCAAGGTGAAGGGCCTCGACAAGGGCGCGGCCAAGATCCTCGCCGGCGGCAAGAACCCGTGGTCGGAGGACGAGATCCTGCGGCGGCTCGAGGACGGCCTGGCCGACGAGATCCACCGGATGCTGGTCGACGACCACGTCGTCGAGGCCCCCGAGGACATCGACCTGTGCATGATCCTCGGCGCGGGCTTCCCGTTCCAGATGGGCGGCATCACCCCGTACCTCGACCGCGTCGGAGCCTCGGAGCGTGTCTTCGGCACCACCTTCCACCAGCCCCCCATCACGGGCGTAGCCTGACCAGCTGCCGAGTACGCAAAAAATAGGCCCCAGACCGCCGAGTACGCCGAGAAACTGCGTTCTCGGCGGTCTCATGCGTCGGCGGCGCAGCGGAAGCCGATGTGGGTGGTGGCGGTGTCGTCGGCCTGGGGCGAGCGGGCGGCGGGGCGGAAGCGCAGGCAGTAGTCGGGCGAGCACAGGTACGAGCCGCCCTTGAGCACCCGGCGCGGGATGCGGGAGCCGGGCTCCGAGCTGGCGGCGGCGAGCAGGTTCACGCGCTGCCCCGCCTCCACCGCCTCCTCCCCCGGCACCGTGTGCCGCGGAGCGTAGTAGTCGCTCGTCCACTCCCAGACGTTGCCGATCAGGTCGTGGAGCCCGTAGCCGTTCGCGGGATACGAGCCGACCGGGGCTGTCCCGGCCCCGAACCGGCCGCGGTTGTCGTAGGGGAAGCGCCCGATCCAGGAGTTCGCGCGCGCCTCGCCGTCCGGGTACGGCTCGTCGCCCCACGCGAACCGGGCCCCGTCCACTCCGCCGCGCGCGGCATACTCGTGCTCGGCCTCCGTCGGCAGGCGCTTGCCCGCCCAGACCGCGAACGCCTGCGCGTCCTCGAAGGCGACCTGCACGACCGGATGCCGCATCCGGTCCTCGATCGTGCTGTCCGGCCCCTCCGGGTGCCGCCACTGGGCGCCCGGCTCCCAGCGCCACCACTGCCGCCAGTCGCGCAGGTCGACGGGACCCGCGGACCGGGTGAACACCATCGCGCCCGGCACCAGGTCCTCCGGCGCGACCCCGGGGTAGTCGGCCGGGTCCATCGGGCGCTCGGCGACGGTCACGTAGCCGGTCGCGTCCACGAACCGCGCGAAGTCCTCGTTGGTGACGGCGTACCGATCGATGCGGAACGCGGCGACCGTGCGTTCGTGCACCGGCCGCTCGTCCGGATAGAACTCGTCGCTCCCCATCCGGAACGTGCCGCCGTCGATGCGCACCATGTCGTCCACGCAGGCAACGCTACCGTCGGGAGCCGGGTTCCGCCGAGGGCAGGATGACGAGGTCCAGGTAGCCGCGCAGCGCGGCGCCCGCGTCGATGCGGTCCGGGGTGTACAGCCACTGCAGCTGGATGCCCTCCCACAGCGCGACGACCGTCGCCGCGGCGAGCGCGGGGTCGACACCCTCGCGCAGCCGCCCGTCGGCGCGCAGCGCGGCGAACTCCGCCTCGTACTCGCCGCGCAGCTGGTCGTAGCGGGCCAGGAAGTAGTCCCGGCCGGGGTGCCCGTCGGTCGTCGCCTCCGCCGAGAGCACGCTGTAGAGGGCGATCAGACCGGGGATGCGCTCGTTGCGCTCGGCCTGCTCGACGATGTGCCGGTCGAACGGCAGGCCGCCCGGCACCGGCATCGTCCCGCCGCCCAGCTCGTCCCTGCGCGTCAGCACCGCGACCAGCAGCTCCTCCTTGCCGCTGAAGTGGTGCTGCAGCGTGCCGAGGCTGATGCCGGCGGCGGCCGCGATCTCGCGCAGCGAGGAGCCGTGGTATCCCCGCGTCGCGAACTCCCGATAGGCGACGTCGACGATCTGCTCGCGCCGCTCCGCGGACTTCGCGTACGGTCCGCGCCGGCGGACGGTCTGCTCTGACACGCCACGCACCCCCAAATTAGGTCACTCGCACGATTTTCGGTTACGGTCGAGCGTAGCCCATCCCTCCCCACGACGAAGTGAAGGACATGACGCACCTGACCCGACGATCACTGCTCAGCCTCGGCATGGCCGCCGGGGCGACGGCCCTGCTGGCGGGATGCTCGACGCCCGGCACGCGGTCCGCGAACAGCGCACCCCTCATCCGGCCCGCCGGCAGCGGCGAGAAGATCACGCTCACCTACTGGGCGTGGCTCAAGGACCTGCAGAAGGTCGCCGACGTCTGGAACGCCTCACACCCGGACGTGCAGGTGGAGGCGGTCTGGATCCCCGGCGGCAACCAGGGCGGCTACCAGAAGCTCTACTCGGCCCTGGCCGCGGGCGGCGGACCGGACATCGCCCAGGTGGAGCTGCGCAGCGTCCCCGAGTTCATGCTCGTCGGCGGCCTGGTCGACCTGTCCCGCTACGGCGCGAACGACTACGCGTCGCGCTACGACCCCACCCTGTGGAGCCAGGTGAGCTACGTGGACGGCGTCTACGCCATCCCCCAGGACTCCGGCCCGATGGCGCTCTACTACCGGCCGGACCTGTTCGCGAAGGCCGGAGTCGGCGCCCCCGCGAGCTGGGACGACTGGGCCGCCGCCGGCACGGAGCTGAAGAAGTCCGGCGTCTTCATCGACGCCTTCAACTACAGCGACCCGTCCTGGTTCGCCGCGATCGCCGGCCAGGCGGGCGCCGCGTGGCTGAAGGTGGACGGCGACCGCTGGGTCATCGACATGACCGACGACGCCACGATGGAGGTCGCGCGGTTCTTCGACCGGGCGATCGACGCCGGGATCCTGCAGACCGGCTACGGCGACTTCTCCAGCGGCTGGTTCGCGGCGGCCGCCAAGGACAGGATCGCCGCGTGCGCGACCGCCAGCTGGGGCGACGCCCTGCTGGAGGGCGTCTCCGGCGGCGAGGGCAAGTGGCGGGTCGCCCCGCTGCCGCGCTGGGGTTCGGGAGGCTACGGGTCGAGCGCGCTCGGCGGCTCCACCGCTGCGGTGCTCGCGAACAGCAGGCACCCGAGGGAAGCGCTGGAGTTCGCGGTCTGGATGACGACCAGCCCCGAGGGGATCGACGCGATGATCGAGCACTCCGGCATCGGCTGGTCGCCGGCGCGCGGCGAGATCGGATCGTCGCGGAAGAAGCCGTCGGCGTGGTTCGGCGGCCAGAACTACAACGAGGACGTGTTCCTTCCCGCCTCCACCCAGCAGAACCCGGACTGGTCGTGGTGGCCCATCACCCAGCAGTCGTTCAACATCCTCGCGGACGGCTTCCGCAAGAAGCCCGGCGGGCTGACCCTGGTGGACGCGGTCGCGCAGAGCGAGACGGCGATCATCCAGGCGTTCCGCGCCAAGGGCCTGAGCATCGAGAAGGCCCGCTCGTGACCGCCCAGCGGCCGGCCGCGCCCGCCCGTGGCGGCCGCGGAGTGCGCACGACGTGGGCGCCGTGGGTGCTGCTCGCGCCGTTCCTCGCGCTCTTCCTGCTGACCTTCATCCTGCCGATCGCGGTCGCCGTGGTGAGCAGCTTCACGCGGGTCAGCAGGCACGGCCTGTTCGGCGAGAAGGGCGTGACGACCGAGTTCGCCTGGTTCGCCAACTACGCGCAGGCGCTCGGCAACCCGAACTTCCTCGCGTCCATCGGCCGCGTCCTGCTGTTCGGGATCGTGCAGGTGACGCTGATGATCGCGCTCTGCACCCTGCTCGCGCTGCTGCTGGAGTCGGCGTCCGCGCGCTGGCCCGGCCTGTTCCGGGCGGTGTACTTCCTGCCGTACGGCATCCCGGGCGTCATCGCGACGATCCTGTGGTCGTTCCTCTACATCCCGGGCCTCAGCCCGCTGGTGGATCTCGGCAGCGCGTTCGGCCTGCAGCTGGACTTCCTGGGGCCGGACACCGTGCTCTGGTCCATCGCGAACATCGTGACCTGGACGTACACCGGCTACAACATGATGATCATCATCGCCCAGCTGAAGTCCATCTCGACCGAGGTGTACGAGGCGGCGAAGGTGGACGGCGCGGGCCCCTGGCGGGTCGCCCGCAGCATCCAGCTGCCGCTCATCCGGCCGGCGCTGACGCTCACGATCGTGTTCTCGATCATCGGCACCCTGCAGCTGTTCGCCGAGCCGCAGGTGCTGCAGACCTCCTCCCCCGCGATCGACAGCGAGTACACGCCGAACCTCAGCGCGTACACCACAGCGTTCGCCTACAACGACTACAACGTCGCCGCCGCGCAGGCGGTGCTGATCGCCCTGGTCGCGTTCCTGCTCTCCTTCGCGTTCCTGCGCCTGACCAACCGGAGGTCCCGATGACCGCCACGCTCGAGGACACGTCCACCATCCCCACCCGCGCGCACGCGCCGAGGGCCGCGCACGACCGCTCGGCGGGCAAGCGACCCGGGATGCGCATCCTGGTCACGGGCATCCTCGTGGTCGTCGCGATCTACTTCCTGGTGCCGGTGTACTGGGTGGTCGTCGCCGCGACGAAGACCACCCAGGACCTGTTCGCCACCAACGGCTTCTGGTTCGCCGGTGAGTTCGCGCTCTGGCACAACCTCTCCGAGGTGCTCGGCTACGACGACGGGATCTTCCTGCGCTGGCTGCTCAACTCGGTGATCTACGCGGGGCTGGGCGCGGTCTTCGCGACGTACTTCGCCGCGGCGGGCGGCTACGCGCTGTCGCGCTACTCCTTCCGCGGCCGCGGCTTCGTGTTCGGGATGGTGCTCGGCGGCGTGCTCGTGCCCGGCACCGCGACCGCGCTGCCGCTGTTCCTGCTGTTCAGCCAGCTGGGGCTCGCGAACACGTACTGGGCGGTGCTGCTGCCCTCGCTCGTCTCGCCGTTCGGGCTGTTCCTGTGCCGGATCTACGCGGACGCGACCGTGGACACGGCGCTGCTGGAGGCGGCACGGCTGGACGGCGCGGGCGAGCTGCGGATCTTCCACACCGTCGGCCTGCGCATCCTCACGCCGGCGCTGGTGACGGTGTTCCTGTTCCAGCTCGTCGGCATCTGGAACAACTACTTCCTCCCGCTCGTGATGCTCTCCGACACGAACCTCTACCCGATCACCCTCGGCCTGAACGCCTGGCGCGCCCAGACGGACCGGCTGCCCGAGTTCTACGAGCTGACCACCGGCGGCGTTCTGCTGTCGATCATCCCCCTCGCCGTCGCCATGATCGTGCTCCAGCGGTTCTGGCGCGGCGGCCTCACCGAAGGAGCCGTGAAATAGTGCTGACCCCCTCCTACCTCGCCGACACCGCGCCCGGCCGCGGCGCGCGCGTCGCCCCGCGGTCCTGGCTGCGCAGCGACGCGCCCGCGCTGTCGCTGAACGGCAGCTGGCGCTTCCGGCTCTCCCCGCATGCCGCGCTGCCGGAGGACGTGGCGTCGCCGGAGCTGGACGACAGCGGCTGGGACAGCATCCCGGTGCCGGCGCACTGGGTGCTGGAGGGCGACGGCGCCTACGGCCGTCCCGCGTACACGAACGTGCAGTTCCCGTTCCCGATCGACCCGCCGCACGTGCCGGACGAGAACCCCACCGGCGACTACCGGCGCCGGTTCGAGCTGCCGTCGGACTGGCCCGAGGGCGCGCGGGTGGTGCTGCGCTTCGACGGCGTCGAGTCGCTCTATCGGCTCTGGCTGAACGGCGAGGAGGTCGGCATCGCCACCGGAAGCCGGCTCGCGCAGGAGTTCGACGTGACCGGTCTCACGCGCGCGGGCGAGAACCTGCTGTCGGTGCGCGTCCACCAGTGGTCGCCCGCGAGCTACCTGGAGGACCAGGACCAGTGGTGGCTGCCCGGCATCTTCCGCGACGTGACGCTGGTGGCGCGGCCGGCGGACGGGATCGGCGACGTCTGGCTGCGCACCGCATACGACGAGGGCACCGGGACCGTGCTGCCGGAGCTGGTCGCGGAGGAGGCGGCCTTCCCGGTGACCCTGCGCCTCCCGGAGCTGGGCGTGGAGACCGTCTGGGCGCGTCCCTCCGACGTCGCGCCGGTCGCCGTCGGCTCGGTGCAACCGTGGACGGCCGAGACGCCGCGGCTGTACGAGGCGACCGTCGCGGCGCAGGGCGAGACCGTGAGCCTGCGGATCGGCTTCCGCACCGTCGAGATCCGCGGCGACCGGTTCCTCGTGAACGGGCGTCGCGTCGTCTTCCACGGGATGAATCGGCACGAGACCCATCCCGAGCGCGGCCGCGTCTTCGACGAGCAGCACGCGCGCGAGGACCTGGCCAGGATGAAGCGCTTCAATGTCAACGCCATCCGCACCAGCCACTATCCCCCGCACCCGCGGCTGCTCGACCTCGCCGACGAGCTGGGCTTCTGGGTGATCCTGGAGTGCGACCTGGAGACGCACGGCTTCGAGACCGCCGGCTGGGCGCGCAACCCGAGCGACGACCCGGCCTGGCGCGAGGCGTACCTCGACCGCATCCGGCGCACGGTGGAGCGCGACAAGAACCACCCGAGCATCGTGATCTGGTCGCTCGGCAACGAGTCGGGCACCGGCGCGAACCTCGCCGCGATGTCGGCGTGGGTGCACGCGCGCGACCCGGAGCGGCCGGTGCACTACGAGGGCGACTACACCGGCGAGTACACCGACGTGTACTCGCGCATGTACTCGACCATCCCGGAGACGGAGCAGATCGGCACGGACGGCTCGCTCGCTCCGCTGCTCGGCTGCACACCGGCGCAGGGCGCCCGGCAGCGGGCGAAGCCGTTCCTGCTGTGCGAGTACGCGCATGCGATGGGGAACGGCCCGGGCGCGCTCGACCAGTACGAGGAGCTGACCCGCCGGTTCCCGCGGCTGCACGGCGGCTTCGTCTGGGAGTGGCGCGACCACGGCATCCTCACCGAGACCGCGGACGGCACGCCGTTCTACGCCTACGGCGGCGACTTCGGCGAGGTCGTGCACGACGGCAACTTCGTGATGGACGGGATGGTGCTCTCGAACGATGAGCCGACGCCCGGCCTGCACGAGTTCAAGGCGGTCGTCCAGCCACTGCTGCTCACGTTCGACGGCGGCGACCTGGTCGTGGAGAACACCAGGCACACCGCGGACACCTCTGACCTGAGCCTGCGTTGGCGGGTCGAGCACGACGGCCGCGCCGTCGCGTCCGGCACGCTGGACGCCGCGGCCATCCCGGCCGGCGCGAGCGCGCGCCTGCCGCTGCCCGCCGTGGCTGCGGCGCCGGACGCGGAGACCTGGCTCACGGTGGATGCGGTGCTCGCCGCCGACACCGCCTGGGCTCCG
This sequence comes from Leifsonia sp., assembly GCF_051955155.1. Taxonomy (NCBI): domain Bacteria; kingdom Bacillati; phylum Actinomycetota; class Actinomycetes; order Micrococcales; family Microbacteriaceae; genus Leifsonia; species Leifsonia sp. The sequence continues at coordinate 7,336 of NZ_JBQCGZ010000001.1, read as the reverse complement.
GCCGGCCACGTCGTGGCGTCGGCCCAGCGCGACCTGTCCGTCGCCCGGCCGGTGCCGGCCGCGGTGCTGCCGTCCGGCTGGGCGGCTTCCGACGGCACGCTCGGCCTCGGCCCCGCCGTGTTCGAGGGCGGACGGCTGGTCCGGCTCGGCGGTCGCGCCGTGTCCGGCCCGCGCCTGGAGCTGTTCCGGGCGCCGACCGACAACGACGAGGGCGGGGCGTTCAGCGACCCGGCCGGCAGCGACGCCAGCATCCCCGGCGTCTCCAGCGCGAGCCTGTGGCGGGATCAGGGCCTCGACCGGCTCACGCACCGGCTGATCAGCGTCGAGGAGGCTCCCGGAGCGCTGCGGACGGTGGAGCGGGTCTCGGCCGCGAACTCGGCGCGGACGGTCACGGTCGAGACGGTCTGGGCGCTCTCCGGCGACGACCTGGAGCTGCGGGTGGAGATCGAGCCGTCGGCCGGCTGGCCGACCGTGTGGCCGCGGATCGGCGTCCGCTTCGACATCCCGGACGCCGGGGACCCGATCGCGGGTGCGGAGTGGTTCGGCACCGGGCCGCTGGAGTCCTACCCGGACAGCACGCGCGCCGCGCAGGTCGGCCGGTACTCGGCGTCCGTCGCCGACCTCTCGGTGCAGTACGCGCGGCCGCAGGAGACCGGCCACCGCTCCGCGGTGCGCGCGCTCGACCTCGGGGCGTTCGCGTTCGACGTGCTCCCCGACGCGCGCGGCCGCCGCGCCGGGTTCTCGCTCAGCAGGCACACCCCGCAGCAGCTCGCGGCGGCCGGCCACCCGCACGAGCTGCCGGACACGGACCGCGCGGTCCTCATCCTGGACGCCGCGCAGCACGGCCTCGGCTCGCGGGCCTGCGGACCCGATGTCTGGCCGACCTACGCGCTGCGCCCCGAGGCGCGCACGCTGCGGGTGCGCATCCACGCCTGAGCACGGCCGAGGGGCACGGCCTGCTCTCCTTCCACGGGAACGAGAGCGGGCACGTGCCCCTCGGCGTCAGGCGACGCGGACGCTCAGCGGTTGAGCGGGCTCATGTCGGCGTAGCGGTCGCCGACCGGCGCGGCCACGGCGTCGAGACGCTCCAGCTGCTCCGGCGAGAGCACGAGCTCGTCCGCCGCCACGTTCTGCTCCAGGTTCTCCACCCTGCGGGTGCCGGGGATCGGCGCGATGTCGTCGCCCTTGGCCAGCAGCCACGCGAGCGCGACCTGGCCAGGCGTGGCTCCCGCCTCCTTCGCCACCTGGTCGACCTGCTCCACGATCCGGATGTTCGCCTCCAGGTTGTCGCCCTCGAACCGCGGGTTGAAGCGGCGGAAGTCGTCCTCGGAGAGGTCGTCGAGCGAACGGATGGTGCCGGTCAGGAAACCGCGGCCGAGCGGCGAGTACGGCACGAAGCCGATGCCGAGCTCGCGCACGGTCGGCAGCACCTCGGCCTCCGGGTCGCGGGTCCACAGCGAGTACTCGGTCTGGATCGCCGTCACCGGGTGCACCGCGTTCGCGCGGCGGATGGTCTCCGGCGCCGCCTCGGAGAGGCCGTAGTGCCGGATCTTGCCCTCCTCGATCAGCTCGGCGAGCGCGCCGACGGTGTCCTCGACCGGCGTCCCCGGGTCCATCCGGTGCTGGTAGTAGAGGTCGATGCGGTCGGTGTTCAGGCGGCGCAGCGAGCCCTCGACCGAGAGCCGCACGTTCTCCGGCGAGCCGTCGAGGCCGCGCTCGTCCTTCTGCCGGTGCAGGATCGTGCCGAACTTGGTCGCGATCACCACCTGGTCCCTGCGGCCGCCCGCGAACGCGCGGGCCAGGAGCTCCTCGTTGGTGTACGGGCCGTAGATCTCGGCGGTGTCGAAGAACGTGACGCCGAGGTCCATGGCGCGGTGGATGGTGCGGATCGACCCGGCGTCGTCCTCGCCGGCGCCGGTGTAGAACGCGGACATCCCCATGCAGCCCAGTCCCAGTCGCGAGACCTCGAGCTTCTGAGTTCCGAGCGTGATCTTCTTCATGCGTTCTCTTCTGCTTTCTGTCGGTAGAGACCGATCTTCACGTCGATGGCGGCGAGGCTCGCCGTCATCTCCTCGAGCTGCCTGACGACGGTCATCCGGTGGATGAGCAGCAGTTCCAGCCGCTCGCCGCTGGTGTCCTCGCCTCTCCTGGCCAGCTCGACGTACTCGCGCATCTTGGCGATCGGCATGGCGGTCGAGCGCAGCCGGGTGAGGAAGGTCACCCAGGTCACGTCCGCCTCCGTGTACCGGCGGTGCCGGGAGGATGCGCGCGAGACCGGCGTCAGCATCAGCCCCTCGCGCTCGTAGTAGCGCAGGGTGTGGGCGGACAGCCCGGTGCGCTCCGCCACGTCGGAGATGGAGAGCGCGGTGCTGGTGTCGGTCATACCGTCACGATAAGACTTCGAGCGCACTCGAAGTCAACAGGGTGTCGGCGGCCGCTGCTAGCGTCGCCGCATGGCTCTCATGAAGTACTACGTCGCGTCCTCCATCGACGGGTTCATCGCCGACCCGCACGACCGCATCGACTGGCTGCTCCAGTTCGGCTTCGAGGAGTTCGACGAGCACTACCAGGCGTTCCTGTCCGGCATCGGCGCGATCGTGATGGGGGCGACGACGTACGAGTTCATCCTCGGCGAGGAGCCGGCCGAGTGGCCGTACGCCGACATCCCCACCTGGGTCGTCACGCACCGCGCGCTGCCGGTGCCCGATGGGGCGGACGTCACGTTCTTCTCCGGCGACATCGCGCAGCTGGATGCGGAGCTGCGGGACGCCGCCGGCGACCGCGACGTGTGGCTGGTCGGCGGCGGCGCGCTGGCGGCGCAGTTCTCCGCTCTCGGCCTCGTGGACGAGCTGCACGTCACCTACGTCCCCGTGCTCGTCGGCTCCGGCAAGCCGCTGCTCCCGGTCGCCGAGGCCAGCCGCCCGCTCGTGCTCGCGAGCACGAAGACCTTCCCGTCCGGCTCCGTGGAGCACGTCTACCGCTTCGCCTGAGCCGAGGGGATGGCGCGCCGGGCTAGGCGGGCGGGTTCTTGGCGTTGGTTTCGACGGCGAGGTCGTCGGCGGGCAGCGGGCGCGCGATCGGGACACGGCTGCCGAGCACCTGCGCCACCAGATCGCGCGCGATCTTCTGCGGCGTGAGCCCCGCGTCCTCGAGGATCTCGTCGCGCGTCGCGTGATCGATGAACTCGTCCGGGAGGCCGAGCTCGTCCACCGCGGTGTCGATGCCGGCCTCGCGCAGGTCCTGACGCACGCGCGTCCCGATGCCGCCGACGCGGATGCCGTCCTCGATGGTCACGACGATGCGGTGCTCCGCGGCGAGGCTCAGGATGCTCTTCGGTACCGGGACCACCCAGCGCGGGTCGACGACGGTCGCGCCGATGCCCTGCGCCGCCAGCCGGTCGGCCACCGTGAGACCGAGGTCGGCCATCGGGCCGACGGTGACGAGCAGCACATCCTTGCGGTCGCTCTCGCGCAGCACGTCGACGCCGTCGTCGAGGCGGCGCACGGCGTCGATGTCGGGCTGGACGTTGCCCTTCGGGAAGCGCAGCACCGTCGGCGCGTCGTCCACGGCGACCGCCTCGGCCAGCTCCTCGCGGAAGCGCGTGCCGTCGCGCGGCGCCGCCAGTCGGATGCCCGGCACCACCTGGAGGATCGCGAGGTCCCAGATGCCGTGGTGGCTCGGCCCGTCCGGCCCGGTCACACCGGCCCGGTCGAGCACGAACGTCACGCCCGCCTTGTGCAGCGCCACATCCATGAGCACCTGGTCGAAGGCGCGGTTGATGAAGGTCGCGTAGATGGCGACGACGGGATGCAGCCCGCCGTAGGCGAGGCCGGCGGCGCTCGTCGCCGCGTGCTGCTCGGCGATGCCGACGTCGTGCACCCGGTCGGGAAAGCGCTCGGCGAGCTTGTGCAGGCCGGTCGGCCGCAGCATCGCCGCGGTGATCCCGACGATCTTCGGGTTCTGCTCCGCCAGCCGGACGATCTCGTCGGCGAACACGCCCGTCCAGCTGGGCTTCGAGGAGCTGCCGATCGGCTCCCCGGTCTCCGGGTCGATCTGGCCGACCGCGTGGAACGGGTCGGCCGCGTCCCGCAGCGCCGGCTCGTAGCCGCGGCCCTTCTGCGTGATGGCGTGCACGATCACCGGGGCGCCGTAGTTCTTCGCCTGGCGCAGCGCCTCCTCCATCGCGGCGAGGTCGTGGCCGTGCACCGGGCCGATGTACTTGATGTCGAGGTTCGAGTAGAGCGCCTCGTTGTTCGAGAACCGGCTGAGGAAGCCGTGCAGGCCGCCGCGGATTCCGCGGTAGAACGACTGGCCGGGCGCGCCGAGCTTGTCGAACGCCTTGCGGCTGGTCAGGTACAGGTTGCGGTAGCTGCGCCGCGTGCGCACCGTGTTGAGGAACCGGGCCATCCCGCCGATGGTCGGCGCGTACGAGCGGCCGTTGTCGTTGACGACGATGATCAGCCGGCGGTTGTTGTCGTCGGAGATGTTGTTGAGCGCCTCCCACGTCATCCCGCCGGTGAGCGCGCCGTCGCCGACGACGGCGACGACGTGCCGGTCGTTCTGGCCGGTCATCTCGAACGCGCGCGAGATGCCGTCCGCCCAGCTGAGCGACGAGGACGCGTGCGAGCTCTCGACGATGTCGTGCTCGGACTCCGAGCGCTGCGGGTAGCCGGCCAGGCCGCCGCGCTGACGCAGCCGGGAGAAGTCCTGGCGGCCGGTCAGCAGCTTGTGCACGTAGGACTGGTGCCCGGTGTCGAACACGACGGCGTCCCGCGGGGAGTCGAAGACGCGGTGGATCGCGATCGTCGTCTCCACGACGCCGAGGTTCGGACCGAGGTGGCCGCCGGTCTTCGCGACGTTCGCGACCAGGAACGCGCGCACCTCCGCGGCCAGCTGCTCGAGCTCCCGCTCCGTGAGCCGGTCGAGATCGCGCGGCCCGTGGATGGTTTCGAGGATGCTCATGAATTCGAGTGTAGAACCGGGCGGATCGGAAGAGGCTCGGAACCGGCAGTTCCGAGCCTCCCCCTTGACAACGCGTCCGGTTACACCAGGCTCCGCAGGACGTACTGCAGGAGTACTCACGAACCCGATCGGCTCCAGAACTCGTCCTGCTTCCACCCAGCGGGGACACCCATACCCTCGAGATTCATCGCCGGGCGGGAGCGGATCAGCTCCTGCAGCCGCGAGGCCCAACCGCTGTGCGGTGAGACGGTCTTCAGGATGGATTGCAGGGACACGAGAACGGGATAGAGCCGCTTGCGAGAGCGCTCCGGCAACGCGTCCGGCGACCGCAACCATTCGATCGATCTGGACCTGGGTATCGACGGGTATACGCCGAGACCGACGTTCCAGAGTCTGCCGTGATGCGCGCAGACGTTGCGCACCCGGACGTAGGTCTGTAGCCACGACTCCAGGACCGGACTGGTCAGCCCCAGGTTCGCCGCCACCGCGGTCCGATCCGGGCGTCGGCTCAGGTTCCGGTACAGGCTGGTCAGCTGCCCGATCGTGAGCGCCTCGACCATCAGCCAGGACGGTGGCAGCTCAGGAGTCCCGTAGGTGGTGAGGTAGTGCTCTAGCGCCGAACGGTGGATCACCGCCGCGCGGCCCTCGTCGGCATCGGCATCGCCCACAGGCTCGGCGGCGGCCAGGAGTCGGTCGTCTGAAGTCCTCCGAATGATCTTCATGAGGCCAGCGTGCTTGTCCGCATCGTGGAAATGGTGGGACTCTGCGTACCAAAAGGGATTCTCGTACTCGGTCGACATGTGATCCGTCAGTGCTGCCCTGACGGCGACCTCGACTCGCTCCACGGCATCCATGACCAGCAATCGGAGCGCACGGTCGAACACGTACAGATCGAGGACGTCATCGAACGATGTCCCGTCGCGGAGCACATGGTCGGGTCGGCTCCTCTGGAACGGGATCGTGTAGGGCGAGAGCCGGTAGTAGCCGATGTGCCGGAGATAGCGACATGCCCGCTCACGATCCGGGATCACCATGCCGCGCTCTGCGAGCCGGTCGACGAGCTGGTCCACTGTCATCGCGGGCTTGCCGTAGTGCAGTGCTCCGCGTTGACGGGGCTCGCGACGCGTTCTCTGCATCCGGGGGCGTCCTTGAGGCTGGTGAGAGAAAAATCCCCCAAGTGCGCATCGTTGAGAGGCGTGGGGGATGTAGTGATAGAACGCTACCACACGAGTACGACAGGCGGTGGAAGCTCACGCCCCACCGCACAGAGCCGTCCCGCCGGGCCAGAACCCGACGGGACGCCTCCGCGATACCGGGATCACCGGCCATCAGGGTCGACCCGGTTACACCAGGCTCCGCAGGACGTACTGCAGGATGCCGCCGTTGCGGTAGTAGTCGGCCTCACCGGGCGTGTCGATGCGCACGACGGCGTCGAACTCCACGGCCTGCTTGCCGGCGGGCGAGTGCTCGCTCGGCTCGGCCGTGACGTGGACCGTCTTCGGCGTGGTGCCCTCGTTCAGCTGCTCGAGGCCGGTGATCGAGAAGACCTCGGTGCCGTCGAGACCGAGCGAGTCGGCGCTCTCCCCCGCCGGGAACTGCAGCGGGACGACGCCCATGCCGATGAGGTTCGAGCGGTGGATGCGCTCGAAGCTCTCGGTGATCACCGCGCGGACGCCCAGCAGGCTGGTGCCCTTCGCCGCCCAGTCGCGGGACGATCCGGAGCCGTACTCCTTGCCGCCGAGGACGACGAGCGGGGTGCCCTGCGCCTGGTAGTTCTGCGAGGCGTCGTAGATGAACGCCTGCGGTGCGTCCGGCTTGGTGAAGTCGCGGGTGTAGCCGCCCTCCACACCGTCCAGGAGCTGGTTCTTCAGGCGGATGTTCGCGAACGTGCCGCGGATCATCACCTCGTGGTTGCCGCGGCGCGAGCCGTAGGAGTTGAAGTCCTTGCGGTCGATGCCGTGCTCGGTCAGGTACTGACCGGCGGGGCTGTCCGCCTTGATCGAGCCGGCGGGCGAGATGTGGTCGGTGGTGACGGAGTCGCCGAGCTTGGCCAGGGCGCGCGCGCCGTGGATGTCCGTGATCGGCGTGGTCTCCAGCGTCATGCCCTCGAAGTACGGGGGCTTGCGCACGTAGGTCGACTTCTCGTCCCACTCGAACACCGAGCCGGTCGGGGTGGCGAGCGACTTCCAGCGCTCGTCGCCCTCGAACACCGACGCGTACTGGTGCACGAACATCCCCTCGTTGATGGAGGAGTCGATGGTCTCCTGCACCTCGGCCGCGTCAGGCCAGATGTCCTTGAGGAAGACGTCGTTGCCGTCGGCGTCCTGACCCAGCGGGTCGACCTCGAAGTCGAAGTTCATCGACCCGGCGAGGG